>JBBQZG010000114.1:0-11258 GCA_038207945.1 Burkholderiales bacterium | reverse complement strand
GCCAAATTGCTTGAAGAACTTGCCCGGAATGCCCGCCATGAAGGCGGTCGGCAAAAACACCGCAATCAGCGTGAAGGTGGTGGCCACCACCGCCAGGCCAATCTCGTCAGCTGCTTCCATCGCCGCCTGGTAAGGCGTTTTACCCATGTTCAGGTGGCGCTCAATGTTTTCCACTTCCACAATCGCGTCATCCACCAGCACCCCGATCACCAGCGAGAGCGCCAGCAACGTGACGGTGTTGATGGAAAACCCCAGGTAGGCCATGCCAATGAAGGCTGGAATGACCGACAGCGGCAAAGCCACGGCCGAGACAAAGGTGGCGCGTACGTTGCGCAAGAACAGCCACACCACAATCACCGCCAGAATGGCGCCTTCGATCAGCATGACCATCGACGCCTCAAACTCCTCGGCCACCGGCTGCACAAAGTCAAACGCCTGGGTGAGTTCAATGTCGGGGTGCTGGGCTTTGAGTTCTGTGAGCGCCAGTTGCACCGCGGCGCCCACCTCGACCTCACTGGCGCCTTTGCTGCGGGTGATCTCAAAGCCCACCACCGGCACGCCGTTGAGCAGGGCCAGGGCGCGCGGCTCGGCCACGGTGTCGCGCACGCTGGCCACCTGGTCCAGCCGGATGCGCTGGCCGTTGCTCAAGCTGAACTCAATGGTTGAGAGCTCTTCCACGGTCTTGACCGTGGCCAGCGTGCGCATGGGTTGCTCGCTGCCGCCCAGGTCGGCCCGGCCACCGGCGCTCTCGGTTTGCACTTGGCGCAATTGGCGCGACACATCGGCTGCGGTCGCTCCCAAGGCCTGAAGTTTGAGCGGGTCAAGCGCTACCTCGACCTGGCGGCTGACCCCACCCACGCGCACCACCGAACCCACACCCTTGACGCCCAGCAGGCGTCGCGCCACGGTGTTGTCAACAAACCAGCTCAGGGCCTCGTCGTCCATTTTTGGCGAGCGGATGGTGATGGCCAGAATCGGCGCGCCTGACAGGTTGACCTTGCTCACCACCGGATCGCGCACATCGCCGGGCAGGTCGCTGCGCACGCCTTGCACCGCGCTGCGCACGTCGTCCACGGCTTCTTGGGTGGGTTTTTCCAGGCGGAATTCTGCGGTCACGGTCACGCCGCCGTCCTGCACCTTGGTGTAGATGTTTTTGATGCCTTGCAGCGGCGCCAGGGCGTTTTCAAGCTTGCGCGCCACTTCAGTCTCCAGCTGGGCCGGTGCCGCACCGGGCAGAGAGGCGGCCACGGTGACAGTGGGTAGCTCCAGGTCAGGAAACTGCTGCACTTTCATGGATTTGAAGGCCAGCATGCCGGCAAAGGTCAGCATCACAAAGAGCATGACCGCAGGAATGGGGTTCTTGATAGACCAGGAAGAAACGTTCATCGCAAGTGCTCCTTATTTCGAAGCTGCTTGCGCAGGTGCTGATGGGGCTGGAGCCTCATTTGGCTTAAAAGATGGGAGTGCAGCACCGGGCGTGGTCGTGGCCTTGGGCGCATCCACCACCCGCACCAGGTCGCCATCGCTCAGGAAACTGCCGCCGCTGGCGACCAGCTTGTCCTCGGGTTTGACGCCGCTTTGAATTTCGATCTGCTCGCCCAGTGTCCGGCCGGTTTGCACCTTGAGCTGGGTCACGCGGTTGTCAGGGCCCACGCGGTACACATAACTGAAGCCGTCACGCACGACCACCGCCGTTTGCGGCACGCTCAAGGCGGCAGATTGGCCCAACTCGAACTCGCCGCGCGCGTACATGCCGGGCTTGAAAGCGTTGGCCATCGGCTTGTTGCCAGCCACCGGGCTGAGCAAATCCACATACACCAGGCCATTGCGGCTGGCCGCGTCCACCGTGGGTGCCAGCGTGCGGACACGGCCATTGACCTGAGCGCCGCCCGGTGCGGTGACGACCACGCCCGTGCCTGCGTGCAAGCGGCCCAGCTCGGCAGAGGTCACCTCGCCGCGCCACTCCAGGCGACCCTGACGAATGAGCCTGAACATCTCAGCGCCTGCCGCCACCACCGAGCCCACGGTGGCACTGCGGCTTGAGATGATGCCGCTGTCAGGTGCCAGCAGCCGTGTTTGCTTGAGGTGCAGCAGTTGCGAATCAAGCTGGGCTTTGGCGGAGGCCACGCGGGCTTGGGCGGTTTGCTCCTGGGTCAGGTACTGGTTGATTTGCTGGGCGCTGATGGCACCGGTGCCCTGGATGGCGCGGGCGCGGTCACCATTGGCCAGGGCTTCCTGCGCGTTGGCCTGGGCTTCAGCCACCGTGGCGCGGGCCAGGGCGACGTCGGCCTGCACACTCTCGGCGGCAAAGGTGGCCAACAGCTGGCCTTTTTTCACCTGGTCACCCACGCTGGCATGCAATTCAGCCACGCGCAGGCCACTGGCCTCGGCGCCAATGCTGGCTTCTTGCCAGGCCGCCACACTGCCGTTGGCCGCCAGCTTGATGGGCAACACGCCGCTTTTTGCTTCAGTCACGGCCACCGTGAGTGAGGGCTTGGCGGCGCTGGCAGTGCCATCGACTGCGGGCTTGGCAGGGTCAACGGTTGGCGTGCGATTGGCAAACAGGCCGATAGCGGTCAGGGCGAGCACAGCGGCGGCGATCAGGCCCAGCGTGCGGGGTTTGAAGGGTAGATGGTTCATGGTGTGCCTAGCTGGGACAATTTTGCGTAAGTCTTATTGGTCATTGGTAACAAGGGTGTGGCGGCTGGTTTACAGCGCGGCGCTGGGCTGGGCAGCGTCAAAGCCCCCGCCCAGGGCGCGGTACAGCGCCACCCAGGCCCGGTTGCGTTCCAGCGCCAGCGATAGCTGGGCCGATTGTGCGGCCAGTGCTGTGCGGCGTGCGTCTTCCAGTTCAACCAGGCTGGCCAGACCCTGGCCATAACGGGCTTGCGTCGCCTGCAGTGATTCGGCGTAGCCCTGGGTGGACGTGATGGCGTCCTGTTTGCGGGCGTCGGTACTTTGCAGGTTGAGCAGGGCTTCTTCTACCTCGCGCACAGCCTGGCGCACTTTGCCGCGGTAGACCGCAATGGCCTGGGTGTAGTTGGCCTCGGCCGCCACCACGTTGGCCTTGCGCTGGCCGGCGTCAAACAGTGGCACGGTCAGGGCCAGTGGCCCAAAAGACCAGGTGTCCAGGCGGGTCTGGTTACCGCCCATGCTGCTGCGCAGGGCGCCGACCGAGCCGTTCAGGGTCAGGCGTGGGTAACGTTGTGCCTTGGCACTGCCGACCTGGGCGCTGGCCACCACCACATCGCGTTCGGCGGCAAACACGTCAGGGCGTTGGGTGAGTGTTTGGGCCGGCACGCTTGCGATTGAAACAGGTGCTGCCTGCGCAAGTAGGTTGAGGGCTAGAGCCAGTTTTCGTCTTAAATCAGGCTCGGCCAGCCCGGTCAGGGCGACCAGGGCTTTGGTGTCGAGGTCGCAGGCGGTGGCCTGTTGGATGACGCGGCTGTTGCCATCGGCGGCGCTGGCGCGGGCCAGCGCTGCCACCGAGGGGGCGGCAAAACCAGCCTCGGCACTCAAGCCGGACAGGCGCGCCGTCTCTTGGCGAGACGCCGCGTCCTGGCGCGCCACCTGCAACAGTTGGTGGCAGGTTGACAAGCCGTAATAGGTGCTGGCGACTTCAGCCGCCACCGAGACGCGGGCGTCGTGCCACTGGGCCTGGCTGCCCTGCAACTGGGCGTCGGCGGCGTGGCTCACGGCCCGGTTGGCACCCACCAGGTCGAGCTCCCAGGAGGTCTGCAAATTGATGGCCTGGGTGGTGGTCAAGGGCACCTCTGGCTGACTGACACCCCGGCTCACGCTGGCAGACGCATCCAGCTTGGGCAACAGGGCGGCATTGGCGGTGGTGCGTGAGGCCCGCGCCGATTCCACACGGGACAGGGCTTGCGCCACGGACGGGCTCACCGCCTGTGCGGCCTCAATGAGTTCCACCAACAGTGGGTCACCTTGCTGCTGCCACCATTGGGACAAGGCGCCCACCGTGCCCTGGTGCGGCAGCGGCGCCTGCCATTGCGGTGCCACCAGGGCGTCAACCTGGGTTGGGGGCATGAGGTTGGCGCAGCCAGCCAGGCCAAGGGCCAGCACCAGTGCCGTGATGCGTACGCAGTGGGGGTTCATCTTGATCATGAGGGTGTCGTGTGGGGTAAATCGGGCAAGTGGCTGGTGGTGGCACGGCGCTCTGCCTCGGCCCCAACCATGGCCATGGCGTAGGTCAGCATGCGCTCCACATACAGGTCAATGGCGGCAGGGCTGGCTATCATTCCGGGCCGAATGGCGGTGATCACGTCGTGCCCCACATGCAGCATGACGCCCAGGCCAGCAATCGAAAACGCCAGCCGGTGCACATCGTCGTCCGGCTGTGCCAGCTGCAGGTGCTGACACAGCGCCTGCACCAGCGCCTGGTGGTTAGGCTTGATGTTGAGGTCGATTTCATCTTGCCAGACGCCCGTGGGTTGCAGCATTTCCCGAAAGTGCAGTTTCGTGTACTGCTTGGTCAGGTCGCTTTGCTTGAGCGAGGCCGTCAAACCCGCCAGCAAAACACGCAGCGTGGTCTGGATGTTGGCAGGTGCAGTGACCAAGGCCTGTGCATCGAGCCTCGGGTTGTAGCGCGGGTCGGTGAAGACCGCGCGGTACAGCCCCTCTTTGTCGCCAAAGTAGTAGCTGATGGCGGCCACGTTCACCTGGGCGGTCTGGGCGATTTCGCGGGTGGAGGTCTGGGCAAACCCTTTGTCCGCAAACAAGGTCAGACCAGCGTCGAGCAGGCGCAGACGGGCTTGTTGGCCATCGCTGCGCAGGGGTTTTTGAAGGGTGGCGTCCGTGTGTTCAGGGAGCGTGTCCGCAAGGGTGGCAGATTTCATGGCCGAGATTCTATGTAATTAAATCAAACGTTTGATTTAATTACAGGATTTGGGCGTCAGATTTGTCTGGGCTTTGGTGTCAAACCCGGCTTCGCGTATTAAATCCGGCCCGGCGACTGGGCTATGCGCATGCGGTTTTGGGGTGAAAACACGCGCGGAATTGACGCTGCAGTATGCAAACGCTTATCGACGCGCGCCTTTCACGCAGTAGCCCGGTCGCATGGCCCAATCACCGTGCCTAGCGCTGTCTGGGTCAAAAAATCTGCAGATAAAGGCTCACACCAATTTGCACCACACCCAACGGGCGGGGGACACGTAGCAAAGCGCATCGCCCGGCTGATTCACCCACCACCGTGAGGTCTGCCTCCACCCCATAACCGCACCTGAGTGCTTCGGGCAAGAATCATTCATGTAAAGCACACATCGCTTTGAATCGCGCCCTGCGTAGGTAGCCGCGCAATAATGCTCGCATGAACCAACTTGATGCCCTCAAACAATTCACCACCGTGGTGGCCGACACTGGCGACTTCCGGCAAATCGAAG
This sequence comes from Burkholderiales bacterium, assembly GCA_038207945.1. GTDB lineage: Bacteria > Pseudomonadota > Gammaproteobacteria > Burkholderiales > Burkholderiaceae_C > Rhodoferax. Next base: position 5,859 of record JBBQZG010000114.1, on the reverse strand, counting down.
CCTTTCAGCCCACCGACGCCACCACCAACCCGTCGCTGATCCTGAAAGCGGTGCAAAAGCCCGAATACCGATCGCTGCTGATTGACACCGTGGCCCAGTACCGCGGTCGGCCGCTCGACGAGATCACCGATCGGCTGCTGGTGCGTTTTGGCTGCGAGATTTTGTCCATCATCCCGGGGCGGGTGTCCACAGAAGTGGACGCGCGCCTGAGTTTTGATGCCAGTGCCACCGCGACCCGCGCCGAGCGCCTGATTGAGCTGTATCAGGCGCAAGGCATCCACATTGACCGCGTGCTGATCAAGGTTGCGGCCACCTGGGAGGGCATTCAAGCGGCGGCTGAGCTGGAGCGCAAAGGTATTCACACCAATTTGACGCTGCTGTTCTCGCACTGCCAGGCAGTGGCTTGTGGCCAGGCCAAGGTGCAGCTGATTTCGCCCTTTGTTGGGCGCATTTACGACTGGTACAAAAAATCAGCCGGGCAAACGTGGGTGGAGGCCGACCACACCGGTGCCAATGACCCCGGCGTCAAGTCGGTGACGCAAATCTACAACTACTATAAAAAATTCGGCATCGCCACCGAGGTGATGGGTGCCAGTTTTCGCAACATTGGCCAGATCACGGCACTGGCCGGCTGCGATTTGCTCACCATCAGCCCCGAGCTGTTGGCGCAATTGACCGCCAGCCAGACCGCGCTGCCACGCGCGCTGGATGCCGATGCGGCCAAATCGCTTGACCTGCCACGCTTGACCTATGACGAAGCCACGTTCCGCTTTGCCTTGAACCAGGACGCCATGGGTACCGAGAAACTGGCTGAGGGTATTCGGGCGTTTTGTGTCGATGCCGCCAAGCTGGATCAGATGTTGCTTGCAGCCTGAGCTTGTCAGCCCTCGCGGCGAAGGCCACCATCCCGTGCGTTTTCAGTAAATTTCAGTGAGATCATCAGCCATGAACCGAATCCGTTGTGACCAAACACCTGTCTGGGGTCAATTGCAAGCCGCATTTGAAGCCAATGGCCGCGCCTTTGATGTGCGCACGGCTTTTGCCGCAGACCCGCAGCGTTTTGAGACCTTCAGCCAAAACGCGCCTCATGTGTTTGCTGACCTGTCGAAAAATCTGATTGACCCTGTCACCGAACAACTGCTGCTGGAACTGGCGCGCCAAACCGGGTTGGCATCACACCGCGACGCCATGTTTGCGGGTGAGGCCATCAACACCACCGAACAACGCGCCGTGATGCACTGGTTGCTGAGAACACCACCTGCCGACCCCGCCATGCCGGCCCAATCGTCGCACCGGCACATGGAAGCCACGCTGCATGAGGTGCACACCACGCTGGACGCCATGCTGGCTTACGCGCAAAGCGTGCGCGCAGACACAACGATCACCGACGTGGTCAACATCGGCATTGGCGGCTCGGACTTGGGGCCGCAAATGGCGGTGCTGGCGCTGGACGAATTTGCGACGTCGGCCAAGCGTTTTCACTTTGTCTCGAACGTGGACGGCCATGAACTGGCTGCTGTGCTGCGCAAGGTCAAGCCTGAGAGCACCTTGTTCCTGGTGGCCAGCAAAACCTTTTCTACCATCGAGACCATGACCAACGCACAGTCCGCCAAGGCCTGGTTCGAGGCCAGTGGCGGCACCGACATTGCCCGGCACTTCGCCGCCCTCACCACCAATGTGGCAGCGGCGAACGCCTTTGGCATCAGCACCACCTTTGGGTTTTGGGATTGGGTGGGCGGACGTTATTCGGTCTGGTCAGCCATTGGCCTGCCGCTGGCCATCGCCATTGGCGCTGAGGGTTTCAAAGAATTTCTGGCCGGTGCGCATGCCATGGACGAACACTTTCGCACTGCGCCACTTGAACAAAATGTGCCGGTGCGCCTGGGCCTGCTGGACGTGTGGTACCGCAACTTTCATGGTTTCAGCAGTCGCAGCGTGGCGCCGTATCACAGTGCACTCAAGCGTTACCCGGCGTATTTGCAGCAGCTGGAGATGGAAAGCAACGGCAAGCGCGTGGACACCAGTGGCGCAGCACTGCCCTACGGCACCTCGCCAGTGATCTGGGGTGAGCCCGGCACCAACGGCCAGCACGCGTATTTTCAGATGCTGCACCAGGGCACCGATGTGGTGCCAGTGGAGTTTGTGGCCGTCAAAACCCCCAAGCACAGCCTGCCCGGCCACCACACGCTGCTGCTGGCCAATGTGCTGGCCCAGGCGCAGGCGTTGATGCAGGGCAAGAGCGCCGCCCCCTTGGGGGGCAGCGAGCCACATGCCATGGGCGAGCGTGGGGGTGATGTGCTTGCCGGTGGCCACAAACACTTCACCGGTAACCGTCCCAGCACGTTTTTGCTGCTGGATGAATTGAACCCCGCCAGTTTGGGTGCGCTGATTGCGCTGCAGGAGCACCGTGTGTTTGTCAGCGGCTCGCTCTGGGGCATCAACAGTTTTGACCAATGGGGTGTGGAGTTGGGCAAGGTGTTGGCCAAAGACATGGAAGCGCGGCTCCTCAGCGGCGACGCCGCTGGCCTGGATGGCTCCACCGCGGGTTTGCTGGCGCGGCTTCAGACGTGAACATCGTTTTTGACTTTGGCGCGGTGCTGTTCACCTGGCAGCCCGGCAAATTGTTGCTGCAGACTTTTCCTGAGCGCGTGGCCACGCCGCAAGAGGCAGCGAAGCTCTCACACCAAATGTTTGGCCACCCCGACTGGCACGACTTTGACCGCGGTGTTCTTGAAATGGACGCGGTCATTGCCCGCACCGCTGGCCGGCTTGATTTGCCGTTCGCCGCCATGGGCGATCTGGTGCGCGGCATTGGCGAGCACCTGATACCGATCCATGAGACCGTGGCGCTGCTGCAGCTGTTGCATGCGCGTCGTCAGGCGGGGGCGGGTGTGGCAGGGCTGTATTACCTGTCCAACATGCCCGGACCCTACGCCCGCTTTCTTGAAGGCCAGCACAGTTTTTTACAGTGTTTCGATGGCGGCGTTTTTTCGGGCGATGTGCACCGCATCAAGCCCGAGCCTGAAATCTACGCGCTGCTGGAAAGCCGCTATGCGCTGCAGCCAGACCAGATCGTTTTCATTGACGACCTGAAACACAACGTGGAGGCGGCCACCGAGCGCGGCTGGCAGGGCATTCAGTTTGAATCGGCCGCACAACTGCAGGCGCAATTGCTGCCGCTACTGGCCTGAAAGATAGCGGCTTGCAAAGCCGCGCAAAGTGGTCTGGTAAAGGGCGGGGTTGACGAGATTCAGGTCGCTGTGCGCCGCGCCGTCAATGGCGAGCCATTGCTTGGGGTTGTTGGCGGTTGCAAACAGCTGCTCGCCCAGGCGGATCGGAATGGTGTCATCCCGCGTGCCATGCAGCATCAGCAGCGGCGCCTGCACCCGGCTGATTTTTTCAATCGAGGCGAACCGCTCGCGGTTGAACCGGTTGACCAGACTGGCCAGCCAGCCAGAGGCGTGGGCCACATCGTCAAAGCTGGTGAACGCTGACTCCAGCACCAAGCCGCCGTAATCGGTCGGGCTGCCCAGCTGGCTGGCTAAATTAACGGCCACGCCGCTGCCCATGGAGTGGCCATAGATCACGCGTTTGCTTGCATTCGGTTGGTATCTGGTGAGCTCTGACCAAGCCAGCTGCGCATCGGCCATGATGCTTTGCTCGGAAGGGGTGATGGCGCTGCTCTCGCCCCAACCGCGGTAGTCCACCGCCAGCACCGAAAACCCAGCCTCGCGCAGCGCGTCAATTTTGTGCAAATTGCCAAACAAATTACGAAAGGTGCCGTGCAAATACAAAAGCGTGGGCGCGTCGGGCGTGGCGTGTGGCAGCCACCAAATGGCCAGTTGTTGCGGCAGGCCGTGCCGGTTGGGCATGCTGACAAAATAGCGCTCGTCGCCCAAGCGCAAGCCTGTGAAATTTGCGGGTGCACCGATCGTAGGGCGGTAAATGAGTTGTCGCTGGTGGCTGTCCAGCCAGGCACAGCCATTGCTGCCAAGCAGAACCAGCATGACAAGACAACGGACAAAAGCCGCCGTTACACTGTGCCCCGTTTGTCTCTTGTCGTTCAGGTTCAACCCCATGAAAAAATATTTACAACTTGCCGCTGTCCTGATTGTGGCCCAGCAGGCACCTGTGGCGCTGGCCCAGACAGAAAGCAGCTGGCTGGCCGAGCCTGGCATGAAGCTGGAATGGCAGATGAGCCCTTACTCTCACCATTTTTCACCCAGCGATGACCACAAGCCGGTTTTCATGGTGGGCCTGGAGCGCGAGCATGCCAACGGCAAGCTCGATGGGCTGACCTATTTCAGCAACTCATTTGGCCAGGATTGCGTCTACATCTACCCTTGGGGTGGCGTTTACAAAAATATTTTGGGTGTGGCCCCCTTGTCGTTCAAGTGGACGGCGGGCCTGCTTTACGGTTACAAAGAACCCTATGAAAATAAGGTGCCGCTGAATTACAAAGGATTTTCACCCGGTGCCATCATTGCCCTGGCCTATGAATTCAAGCCAGGCTGGTCGGTGCAACTGAATGCGCTAGGCACGGCGGCGCTGATGCTTCAACTCAATGTGCCATTCAGATAAATTTATTATAAATCAGCCTCTAGCCCTTATAAAATAAGCGCAATTAGCTATAAATTAAATAGTAAAAAACCCCGCAAAGCTTTCGCTTTGCGGGGTTTTTTGAATTTGTGTCGAGAGCTCGAAAGCAACCCGACGCCGCATGACGATCTACAGTTAGGCGAAAGGGCGCAGACAGTACCTACGGTACGGCAAGCCCTTGCAACGACGCTGTAGGTCGTCAGGCAAGGAGCACGTTTACATGCCCATGCCACCCATGCCGCCCATGCCACCCATGTCGCCACCACCCATGCCGCCGCCGGCTGCGTCATCCTTTGGAGACTCAGACACCATGCACTCGGTGGTCAACATCAGAGATGCCACAGACGCTGCGTTTTGCAGTGCCGTGCGGGTCACTTTGGTGGGGTCCAGGATACCCATTTCGATCATGTCGCCGTAGGTGTCGTTGGCTGCGTTGAAGCCGTAGTTGCCCGTGCCGGCCAACACCGCGTTCACCACCACAGAGGCTTCGCCACCGGCGTTGTAAACGATTTCGCGCAGAGGCGCTTCGATGGCTTTCAGAACCAAGGCAATGCCGTGGTCCTGGTCAGCGTTGTCGCCCTTGATGACACCAGCAGTTTGCTTGGCGCGCAACAGAGCCACGCCACCACCAGCCACGATGCCTTCTTCCACCGCAGCGCGGGTCGCGTGCAGGGCGTCTTCCACGCGGGCTTTCTTTTCTTTCATTTCGACTTCGGTGGCAGCACCCACCTTGATCACGGCCACACCGCCGGCGAGTTTTGCAACGCGCTCTTGCAGTTTTTCACGGTCGTAGTCAGAAGTGGCTTCTTCGATTTGCACGCGGACTTGTTTCACGCGGGCTTCGATGTCAGCAGCTGGACCAGCACCGTCGATGATGATGGTGTTTTCCTTGCTCACTTCGATGCGCTTGGCCGAACCCAGGTCAGCCAAAGTCACTTTTTCAAGTGTCAGGCCAACTTCTTCGGCAATGACCTTGCCACCGGTCAGGATGGCGATGTCTTCCAGCATGGCCTTGCGACGGTCGCCAAAGCCTGGGGCCTTGACAGCCACCACCTTCAGGATGCCACGGATGGTGTTGACCACCAAAGTTGCCAGGGCTTCGCCATCGACATCTTCAGCAATGATCAACAGAGGACGACCGCTCTTGGCGACTTGTTCCAGCGTGGGCAACAGGTCACGGATGTTGCTGATCTTTTTGTCAAACAGCAGCACAAACGGGTTGTCCAGCAAGGCCGATTGCTTTTCAGGGTTGTTGATGAA
>JBBQZG010000113.1:0-11294 GCA_038207945.1 Burkholderiales bacterium | reverse complement strand
TCAATTGGTAACTGTCAATTGGAGCTGAAAGACGCAAAAGGCGCTCGCAAAACTTTGACCGACCTTGTCAAAGCCTATCCTCAATCTGAGGCGGCCGTCGCTGCAAAAGAGCGTCTGGCTACTTTGAAATGATTGGTCGGTTGAAAGTCCTAGAAGGCTTATGAATGCCGATCGTCGATTTGGTGGAGTCGAGCGCTTGTTTGGGGTTGACGGTGCACAACGCATTCGTGAAGCGCATGTTGCCGTGATAGGTATCGGAGGCGTGGGTTCCTGGGTCGCGGAGTCGCTCGCCCGAAGTGGCGTTGGGCAGCTCACCTTGATCGATTTTGATCAAGTTGCAGAATCTAATATCAACCGCCAAATTCATGCGACTGAAGACAGCCTTGGGATGTCTAAAGTTCACGCCATGCGAGAACGTATTCATTCTTTTTATCCCCAGTGCCTGGTCAATTGTGTCGAGGCATTTGCAGAGCCAGACAACTGGCCAGGCATATTGCCCGAGGGTGTCAATGCGATAGTGGAGGCCTGTGACCAAATCGCCGCAAAGACCAGTATTGCGGCTTGGGCCATAAAGTTCAAAGGCATCCACGTGGCGGTGGGTGCCGCTGGCGGCAAGCGCCATGCGCAGTTGGTGACGGTAGCCGACTTGGTTGAGGTTACACATGATCCGCTGCTGGCCAAGGTTCGTTATCAGTTGCGCAAAGAACATGGAGCGCCACGCGAGGGGAAAAAAATGGGAGTGACGTGTATCTTTAGCCCGGAAGCAGTGGCGCCTCCAGACAGTTCCTGTGGTGTTTCTGGCGACGGTACATTGAATTGCCACGGCTTTGGCTCTTTGATCACCGTTACCGCAACGTTTGGGCATTGCGCTGCTGGTGTTATTTTGAATAAATTGGCAAAGAGTCACTAAAGAAAGGCCATAAATTGTTTATAATTTAAGGCTTCCAAAGACACTTTCTTAGGAAGCGATGGGATGTTAGCTCAGTTGGTAGAGCAGCGGACTTTTAATCCGTTTGTCGTGGGTTCGACCCCCGCACATCCCACCAAGATAAAAAATGAAATCAAGCACTTATGGAGTTCGCTCTGTAAGTGCTTTTTTTTTCTTTCGTTGGTAACAGCATCAACCTCGATGCTCTTCAAACGCAACATGTTGTGCAACCTTGATCAATGCAACAAGGACACGCGGAGCGGCGAGCCCATACCCAAAACACCGCTGAGTGTGGAAAGGGTAAAAATTACAGGTCGATGGCAGTTGATCGTGATGATGCTTTGTAGCTAGATCAGAACTCCCTGGATGCAAGACATGAAAACTTGTGATCAGATTCCCAGGTTACCCGGCGGACAAGCCCCGGTACAACATGTACGCTGCAAGCATGTACAAAATGCTGGCAAATACCCGCTTCAGCCGCTTGACGGGCAACTTGTGTGCAGCAGCAGCGCCAAGCGGTGCAGTGATAACGCTGCAACTTGCAATGACCGCAAGAGCGGGTAACCAAATATAGCCCAAAGAGTAGGGCGGTAAATTCGCCAAGTGGCTGCCGCTCACCACATAGCCGATGGCATTGGCCAAAGCAATCGGAAAGCCCAGCGCCGCTGAGGTTGCTACCGCATTGTGAATCGCCACGTTGCACCAGGTCATGAAGGGCACGCTGACAAAACCGCCGCCAGCGCCGACCAGACCGGATAAAAAACCAATCACGCCGCCCGCACCCAAAAGCCCGAACTGCCCAGGAATTTGCCTACTTGCATCGGGCTTTTTGTCTAAAAACATTTGTGTCGCCGAGAACCCAACAAACAGCGCAAAAAGCAGCGCCAATGATGAGCCTTTCAGCACCGCAAACACACCCATGCTGGCGATGGCAGCGCCAAGAACAATGCCCGGGGCTAAGCGCTTGACCAAATCCCAGCGGACCGCGCCGCGCTTGTGGTGTGCTCGCACACTGGATATGGATGTGAACACAATGGTGGCCATCGAGGTGGCAATGGCCATTTTTACGGAGAGCTCAGAACCAACACCACGCCCGGACAGAATGACCGTGATGAAAGGCACCATGATCATTCCGCCACCAATGCCAAGTAGACCAGCTAAAAATCCGGTGCAAAGGCCGAGCAGTGCCAACTCAAGTAGCAGTGTGATTTCAAATTGCATTGGAAATGGTGAAAGGTGTTTGCCGCGCCACCGAACCGGCATCCTGAACCAGGATTCAGGTGGGCGAGGTCAGTTGATGTTTTGGGTTCATCTAACGCGAGATGATCACGCCAACATCACGATGTTCCAAGCCCGGGCTCTATGAGCATTGGTTCAAGGAAATATAAAGCCCGGCGAACGCAGCAAACAAATTGATTGTAGGCGGGTCAGCGGGCAATCTGGACGTAGATTTCGTTGGTCTTGACCATGCCAAGTTCCATTCGTGCCTTTTCCTCAACCATCTCCAGCCCTTCCTTGAGGTCGCGCACCTCGGCGGCCAATTGGATGTTCGACAATTGGGCCTGGCTATTGCGCTGCATTTGCTCGGAGAGTTGAGCCCGCAGGCCGTACACATTCGACAGACTGCCCCGCCCGAACCACAACTGCCCGTGAAGAATCACAAGCAGCGCGATCAAGGCAATCGGGACAGCGCGGTGGCCCATGGGAACCAGTTAGCGCAGGTTATAAAAAGCAGCACGGCCAGGATAAGTGGCAATGTCGCCCAAGTCCTCTTCAATACGCAGCAGCTGGTTGTACTTGGCCATGCGGTCAGAGCGGCTCAGTGAACCAGTCTTGATTTGCCCGGCATTGGTGCCTACCGCGATGTCGGCGATGGTGGAGTCTTCTGTTTCACCCGAGCGGTGGCTGATAACGGCGGTATAACCTGCACGCTTGGCCATTTCGATGCAGGCAAAGGTTTCAGTCAAGGTACCAATCTGGTTGATCTTGATCAAGATCGAGTTGGCAATGCCTTTGTCGATGCCTTCCTTGAAGATTTTGGTGTTGGTGACAAACAGGTCGTCACCAACGATTTGTACTTGTTTGCCCAACCGATCGGTCAAGATTTTCCAGCCATCCCAATCGTTTTCTGCCATACCGTCTTCAATGCTGATGATGGGGTATTTGTCAACCCAGGTGGCCAACATGTCGGTCCACTGCTGGGCATCGAGCACCAAGCCTTCACCTTGAAGGTGGTATTTGCCATCCTTGTAAAACTCGCTGGCGGCGCAGTCCAAGCCAATGGCGATGTGCTCACCCGCAATGAAACCGGCTTTGTCCACGGCCTGCAAAATCAACTGAATCGCTGCTTCATGATTTTCTACGCTGGGGGTAAATCCACCCTCATCACCGACCGCCGTGCTCATGCCTTTTTCGTCGATGATTTTCTTCAGGGCATGGAACACTTCAGCACCGTAGCGCAGGGCTTCTCGGAAACTGGGTGCACCGACGGGGATGATCATGAATTCTTGCAAATCCAGGCTGTTATTGGCGTGTGCGCCACCATTGATGACGTTCATCATGGGCACCGGCAACTGCATGCCACCCATGCCGCCAAAGTAGCGATAAAGCGGCAGACCAGATTCCTCGGCTGCGGCACGTGCCACGGCCATGGAGACTGCCAGCATGGCGTTGGCACCCAGGCGGCTCTTGTTTTCTGTGCCGTCGAGGTCAATCAGCGTCTTGTCTAAAAATGCTTGCTCTGAAGCGTCCAGGCCCAGCACTGCTTCCGAAATTTCGGTGTTGATGTGTTCAACAGCTTTGAGAACGCCTTTGCCGAGGTAGCGGGCTTTGTCGCCGTCACGTAACTCCATGGCTTCACGGCTGCCAGTGGAGGCGCCGGAGGGTACTGCAGCGCGCCCCATGGTGCCAGATTCCAGCAACACATCACACTCCACAGTGGGGTTACCACGAGAGTCCAGAATTTCACGTCCCACGATGTCTACGATTGCACTCATTGGTTTCTTTCAGTTAAAAAACAAAGGTAAAAATATCTCGTTCAGTTGCGGTGGTCACGCAGAAAAATTCTCTTCCAGATAACCCTGGCGTTTGGTCACTTGGTCCAGGGCCAGCAAGGTTTCCAGCAAGGCCTTCATGTGTTTCAGCGGCACGGCGTTAGGGCCGTCGCTCATGGCTTTGGCTGGATCGGGGTGGGTTTCCATGAAAAGCCCGGCCACACCCACAGCGATTGCGGCACGGGCCAGCACTGGCACCATTTCGCGCTGGCCTCCACTGCTTGTACCCTGGCCACCGGGTAACTGTACCGAATGTGTGGCATCAAACACCACTGGCGCACCGGTATCGCGCATGATGGCAAGGGACCGCATGTCGCTCACCAGGTTGTTGTAGCCAAAACTGGCACCGCGCTCACAAGCCATGAAGTTGTCTTCATTCAAGCCTTTTTCACGGGCGGCAGCGCGCGCTTTGTTTATGACGTTTTTCATGTCTCCGGGCGCCAGAAACTGGCCTTTTTTGATGTTCACCGGCTTGCCAGACTGGGCCACTGCGCGGATGAAATCGGTTTGGCGGCACAGAAAAGCGGGCGTCTGCAACACGTCCACCACGGAAGCCACTTGGGCAATCTGGTCTTCGGAATGGATGTCGGTGAGCACGGGCAATCCAAGTTCCCGTTTGACCTTGGTTAATATTTCCAGACCTTTGTCGATCCCGGGGCCACGAAACGTGCTGCCACTGGATCGGTTGGCCTTGTCAAAGCTGCTCTTGAAGATGAATGGAATGCCCAGACTTTGCGTGATTTCTTTTAATACGCCTGCTGTGTCCATTTGTAGCTGCTCAGACTCGATCACGCAGGGTCCGGCAATCAAAAAAAAGGGCCGATGCAAGCCAATTTCAAAACCGCACAGCTTCATCAGGCCACCGCCTTTGATGTGCTTGCAGTACCCTGATGGTCCAGCGCTGCACGGATGAATGCATTAAACAGCGGATGCCCGTCCCACGGTGTCGATTTGAATTCAGGGTGAAACTGAACACCGATAAACCAAGGGTGCACGTCCGGCGGAAGTTCCACAATTTCTGTCAGATGTTCGCGCTGCGTGCGGGCCGAAATAACCAGACCAGCCTTGCGCAGTGTGTCCAGAAAGTTGACATTGGCCTCGTAGCGATGGCGATGACGTTCGGTCAGCACATCGCCATAGATTTTGTGCGCCAGCGTTCCTTTTTCAACGTCAGAGCTTTGTGCGCCGAGCCGCATGGTGCCGCCCAGGTCAGAGTCTTCGCTGCGGGTTTTTATGGTGCCGTCTTCGTCTTTCCATTCGGTGATCAGGGCAATGACAGGGTTAGTGCAGACAGGATCAAATTCTGTGCTGTTTGCGTCTTTCAAGCCAGCCACATGGCGTGCAAATTCAATGGTAGCCACCTGCATTCCCAGGCAAATACCAAGGTAGGGCACCTTATGCTCGCGGGCAAACTGAGCGGCGCAAATTTTTCCTTCCACACCGCGGATGCCAAAGCCACCAGGCACCAGGATTGCATCAAATTTTGCCAATTGCGCCACGTTGTCCGGCGTGATGGTTTCAGAGTCAATGTAGTTGATCTTGACACGCACATGATTTTTCATGCCGGCGTGGCGTAAGGCCTCGTTCAATGACTTGTAGCTGTCGCTCAGTTCCACATATTTACCCACCATGACAATGTTCACATCGCCTTGTGGGTGGGCAGTCTCAAATACCAGGTCATCCCAACGTTTCAGGTTCGCAGGAGGCGTATTCAGGCGCAGTTTGTCGACAATCAGGCCATCCAGACCCTGTTCGTGCAACATTCGAGGGACTTTGTAAATGGTGTCGACGTCCCACATGGAGATCACGCCCCACAGTGGCACGTTGGAGAACAGTGAAATTTTCTGACGTTCTTCTTCAGGAATGGGTCGATCCGCACGGCACAGCAACACATCGGCCTGAATGCCGATTTCACGCAGCTGTTTGGCAGTGTGCTGGGTAGGTTTGGTTTTGAGTTCGCCGGCCGCTGCAATCCAGGGCACGTAACTCAAATGCACAAACGCACTGTTGTTGGGGCCAAGCTGCAGGCTGAGTTGACGTACAGCTTCCAGAAACGGCAGGGACTCGATGTCACCCACCGTGCCGCCAATTTCAACAATCGCCACATCGACGGCTTCGGCCGTGCCAAAACCGGCACCGCGTTTGATGAAATCCTGAATCTCGTTGGTGACATGGGGGATCACTTGCACTGTCTTGCCTAAATAATCACCGCGGCGCTCTTTTTCAAGCACACTTTTGTAGATTTGGCCGGTGGTGAAATTGTTGGCTTTTTTCATGCGCGTTTCTATGAAACGCTCATAGTGACCCAAATCAAGGTCGGTTTCTGCACCGTCATCGGTCACAAACACCTCTCCGTGCTGGAAGGGCGACATGGTGCCCGGATCGACATTCAGGTAAGGATCGAGTTTGATCAAAGTGACTTTGAGGCCCCGCGATTCCAGGATCGCTGCGAGGGAGGCTGAGGCGATTCCCTTGCCCAGGGAAGACACCACACCACCGGTGACGAAGACAAATTTGGTCATGTCAGAGAGAGCTTGCACGCTCAGGGAGCTGGTAAAAATAGATTATAGGGGCCGTCCCTGCACTGGTCGGCGCTGGTTGGCGCTCTGTTACATTGCGGCGCATGAAAGATCTTGCTGGAAAACACATTGTTCTGGGGCTCAGTGGCGGCATTGCCTGTTACAAATCGGCCGAGTTGTGCCGTTTGCTGATCAAGGCAGGCGCTACGGTTCAAGTGGTCATGAGCGCAGCCGCTGAGCAGTTCATGACGCCTGTGACCATGCAGGCGTTAAGCCAACGACCCGTGTTTAGGTCGCAGTGGGACCCGCGCGCGCCCAACAACATGGCACACATTAATTTGACACGCCCGGCCGACGCATGTCTGATGGCGCCGGCCAGTGCCGACTTGATCGCCAAGCTGGCGCATGGTCAAGCGGATGATTTATTGAGTTTGATGTGTCTGGCTCGCCCGCTTGAGGCCGTTCCCTTGCTGATTGCACCAGCCATGAACCGCGAAATGTGGCAGCACCCGGCGGTGCAGCGCAATCTGGCTCAGGTAGCGCTCGACGGCGCCCACATGTTGGGTGTAGGCAGCGGTGAGCAGGCATGTGGTGAAACCGGCGATGGCCGCATGCTGGAGCCCGTTGAGATTCTGGATGAGGTGATTTCATTTTTTCAGCCCAAGGTGCTTAGGGGTCAACATGTGCTTGTGACCGCTGGGCCAACCTTTGAAGCAATTGACCCTGTGCGGGGCATCACCAACTTGTCCAGCGGCAAGATGGGTTTTGCCATTGCACGCGCTGCCCGTGAGGCCGGCGCCGAGGTGACCTTGGTGGCCGGGCCGGTCAGCTTGCCCACACCACGCGGCGTGAAGCGTGTGGATGTGAAATCTGCATTAAATATGCTTGAAGCCGTTATGGATAAAGCGCAGACAGCTACTATTTTTATAGCGACCTCGGCGGTCGCCGACTGGCGAGCTGAATCACCCTTGGAACGAAAAATAAAGAAAGACGGCACGGGTCAACCCCCGGTGTTGCGCTTTGTGGAAAACCCGGACATTTTGGCGACCCTGGCGCAATCCGAACGTGGAAAAAGCCGTGCGCTTTATTGCGTCGGTTTTGCCGCCGAGAGCCATGACTTGCTGGCCAACGCCCAGGCCAAGCGCCTGCGCAAAGGTGTGCCACTACTGGTGGGCAACATTGGGCCAGACACCTTTGGTCAGGATGACAACGCATTGTTGCTGGTGGATGAGTCGGGTGCGCGCGAGTTGTCGCGTGACTCAAAACTTTCGCTTGCTCGTAAATTGATAGCTGACATCGCACAACGGATAAAGACTGGAGTCCAAAAATGATGAAAATTGATGTGAAGATGATGGACCCGCGCATGGTGGACCGGTTGCCTGCCTACGCCACACCGGGCAGTGCCGGCCTGGATTTGCGTGCCTGTCTGGACGCACCTCTGACCCTGCAGCCCAACGCTTGGCAACTGGTGCCCACCGGGATCGCCATTTATTTGAATGACCCCGGGTTTGCCGCCATGATCCTGCCGCGCTCAGGCCTGGGGCATAAACACGGCATCGTGCTGGGCAACCTGGTGGGTTTGATTGACAGTGACTACCAAGGGCAGTTGATGGTGAGTGCCTGGAACCGAAGCGATGTGGCGTTCACGATTGAGCCGATGGAACGCATCGCCCAATTGGTGATCGTGCCGGTGGTGCAGGCTCAGTTCAATGTAGTGACGGAATTCCCTGCCAGTGAGCGCGGCGAGGGCGGATACGGATCAACCGGCAAGGCCTGAGCCTGCCTTGAGAATTTATTGGAGCAGATCGCTGCCAGGTGCCATGTTGTGCATGGGCGTGACCTTGAAAAAGCCGGTGCCCGCGCTACCGCAGCCAATTTCTTCTTCTGTCGCGTCACGCACCGCCCGAATCTGCAATGTCAGGTGCAGCGCAATGCCCGCCAACGGGTGGTTGCCGTCCAGCACCACATGCTCAGGGTAAATGTCGGTGACGGTGTAGAGCACATCTTTCGGCATGTCCGGGTTGCATCCAGCGGGCAAGGCAGTTCCTTCAAATGTCATGCCTTCTTCAAGCTCTGGGGGAAATAATTCGCGAAGTTCCAGAAAAATCAGCTTGTCGTTGAAGTCGCCAAAGCCCTGCTCGGGTTCGATGTGTAAATTGATGGTGGCGCCGCCGCTGTGGCCTTGAAGTGCAGCCTCAATGACATCAAAGAGGTCATCGCCGCCGACCAAAAATTCCACCGGCTCATCGAGCACGTCCAGTGTGTCGCCCAAAGTGTCTTTGAGCGTCCAGGTTAAAGCCACCACGCATTGTTGAGTAATTTCCATACGAGAATTGTCGCAGACCACAATGTGAAGGACCCCCCCCATGGACATCACCCAACCATTGCCCCTGCTGGGCGGCATGAGCCCGCAGCAGTTCATGAAGAAGCACTGGCAGAAAAAACCTTTGTTGGTTCGCCAGGCCATCCCCAATTTCAAGCCGCTGCTCGATCGAGCCGAGCTGTTTGAATTGGCCGCCAGTGAAGACGCGCAAACCCGCTTGGTGATTCAAGCGCCTGGCGCAAGCCCGGGCTGGCGCTTTGAACACGGGCCATTCCAACGCCGGGCGTTGCCACCGCTCAAGCAGCCTGGCTGGACAATTTTGCTGCAAGGTGTTGACTTGCACCATGACGCGGTGCACGCCTTGATGAACCAGTTTCGCCTTGTGCCCGATGCACGACTGGATGATTTGATGATCAGCTACGCCACAGACCGGGGTGGTGTCGGGCCGCACTATGACAGCTACGACGTGTTTTTGTTGCAGGCGCAAGGTCGCCGGCGTTGGCGCATCGGCCGCCAGAAAGACCTCAGCCTGCAACCTGATTTGCCTTTGAAA
Source organism: Burkholderiales bacterium (assembly GCA_038207945.1). Classification (GTDB taxonomy): domain Bacteria; phylum Pseudomonadota; class Gammaproteobacteria; order Burkholderiales; family Burkholderiaceae_C; genus Rhodoferax. The sequence goes on along the minus strand of JBBQZG010000113.1, from coordinate 1,918 downwards.
ATACTGGCCAACTTCGAACCTGAAGAAGAGCACCTGCTGGAGCCTGGTGACATGCTTTATCTGCCCCCACGATATGCCCATGACGGCATTGCCGAAGGCGAGTGCATGACCTATTCGGTTGGTTTCCGGATTCCCAACCGCGCTGAGATCGCGCGTGAACTGTTGCAGCGCCTGGCAGAAGATGCGGAAGATTCAGTGGGGGTGAGCTTGTACCGTGACCCCGACCAGCTGGCGGTCGCGCAACCCGCAGAGATCCCACCCAAGATGCTTGAATTCGCCCAAGATGCCTTGCGTGATGCACTCAAAGACAGCCAGGCGTTTGCACGTGGTCTGGGTGAATACATGACCGAACCCAAGCCCAGCGTGTGGTTTGACACGGTAGAACCCTCTGACGGATTGGCCCAGGCGTTGCACCTTCAGGGGTGTCGGTTGGATCGCCGTAGCCGCATGATGTTTGATGCGAAACACATCTTCATCAATGGTGAGAGCTTTACTGCGTCTGGCCGCGATGCTGCGCTGATGCATCGTCTGGCCAATGAGCGCGTGCTGTCAGCCATAGAGGTTGGCCATCTCAGTGCGCAAGCGTTTGATTTGCTTGTGTCGTGGGTCGAGGCGGGTTGGCTGGTGATGGTTTGAATTGATCCGTGGTTTAACCCAGCGGCAAATTTACGCAATGTACCGACGTTTACACACAACACTCGTCCCAAGTCAAGCGTAAAAACCATGAACGATCATCATATAATAACGGGCTGAGTGAACATCTTAAACGTTTGTTTACTTGGTCTTTGTGGGCGACCGCAAAACAATTTCCGGAAATTGTCAATTTTTTTACTGGGTATTTCAAATGAATAAATCTCTCGTTTTGATCGCTGTGATTGCTGCTGCTGCTTTGGCCGCTTGCGGTAAAAAAGAAACACCCGCGCCTGCACCAGCTCCAGCTGTTGTTGAGGCACCTGCTGCCGCAGCTTCTGCTGCTGAGGCTGCTGCCTCTGCGGTTGCACCAGCCATGGCTGCTGCTGCTGCATCCGCTGTTGACGCTGTTGGCGCCGCTGCCACCAAGGCTGTCGACGCTGCTGCTGACGCTGCCAAAGCTGCCGCATCAAAGTAATCGACTTTTCGTTGATTTGAAAATGCCACCTTCGGGTGGCTTTTTTTTGGAGATTTTCTGACGGGTGGCGCTGTCGGATGGCAAAGTCATCTTGGGCGTAACAACAATTCTCAAGCGCATCGTTTCCGCTGCAACTCAGGTGGACACCTGCACACGCCGGAAATCAAATGCCGCGGGCAGATCGGCGGCGCGGACGCCACAGCAATGCGCGGCAACCGTTGCTGGCTGACAGTTGAAGATCCCCTGGTGGACAATGCTTCCCTGAGAGCATCACCAAACCAACCATTCAACTGTGCCAGGAACAATTCCATGAAACCAAATATTTTGGTCGCACGCGCCGTCTTTCCGAAAATCTTGACGCTGCTTGAGCAGCATTTCGAGGTGACATCCAATCAGGAGGACGAGCCTTGGACGCCCGCGCAACTGATTGAAATGTTGCAAGGCAAGCAAGGCGTGTTCACCACGGGCAGCCAACGCATTGATGCCGCACTGCTTGCCGCCTGCCCAGACCTGAGAATCTGCGCCAACATGGCCGTGGGCTACAACAACTTTGACCTGGAGGCGATGACCGCTGCCGGTGTCAAGGCCACCAACACGCCCGATGTGCTGACCGAGACCACAGCCGATTTTGGCTTTGCGCTGGTCATGGCCACCGCCCGACGCATGGCTGAAAGTGAGCATTTTTTGCGCGCTGGCCTATGGAACCGCTGGCGCTACGACATGTTCGCTGGCGCTGAAGTGCATGGCAGCACGTTGGGTATTCTGGGCATGGGCCGCATTGGCCAGGCCATCGCCAGGCGCGGTGCGCAT
>JBBQZG010000112.1:0-11339 GCA_038207945.1 Burkholderiales bacterium | reverse complement strand
GATTCCGCGCTTTGCGTTCGAGAAATTTCCCACGGCTGACAGCCGCCTCACCACCCAGATGAAGAGTGTGGGCGAGGTCATGGCCATGGGGCGCACGTTCCAGGAATCGTTCCAGAAGGCCTTGCGCGGGCTTGAAGTGGGTGTGGACGGCATGAACGAAAAAACCCAGGACCGCGAGGTGCTGGAGCGTGAGTTGGGTGAACCTGGCCCGGACCGCATCTGGTATGTGGGCGATGCGTTTGCTGCGGGATGGAGCGTGGATGAGGTCTTTGATCTGACCAAAATTGACCGCTGGTTCCTGGTGCAAATCGAGCAAATTGTCAAGATCGAACTGGAAATAGAGCATTTGCCGCAGCCTGCAGTAGGCACCGCGCTGGATTCGATTGATGCCGGCACCTTGCGCGCGCTAAAACAAAAGGGTTTCTCAGACCGTCGTCTGGCCAAGCAGTTCAAGACCAGCGACACCGCCGTGCGTGCGCGTCGTCATGCCTTGGGTGTGCGCCCGGTGTACAAGCGCGTGGACACCTGCGCGGCAGAATTTGCCACCAACACGGCTTATCTCTATTCCACCTATGAGGCCGAAGGCTCCGAGTGTGAAGCGGCGCCCACGGACAAGAAGAAAATCATGGTGCTCGGTGGTGGCCCCAACCGCATTGGTCAGGGCATTGAGTTTGACTACTGCTGCGTGCATGCTGCACTGGCCATGCGCGAAGACGGCTATGAGACCATCATGGTCAACTGCAACCCTGAGACGGTATCAACCGATTACGACACCTCTGACCGCTTGTACTTTGAGCCGCTGACGCTCGAAGACGTGCTGGAAATTGTTGACAAAGAAAAGCCCTATGGCGTGATCGTGCAATATGGTGGTCAAACCCCCTTGAAGCTGGCGCTGGATCTTGAAGCCAATGGTGTGCCCATCATTGGCACCAGTCCTGACATGATCGACGCCGCAGAAGATCGCGAGCGTTTTCAAAAGTTGTTGCACGAACTCAAATTGCGCCAGCCGCCCAACGCCACGGCACGGACCGAGCCAGAGGCATTGGAAAAAGCAGCCGCGCTGGGCTACCCGCTGGTGGTGCGCCCAAGTTACGTGCTGGGTGGCCGCGCCATGGAAATCGTGCATGAGCAGCGTGACCTGGAGCGTTACATGCGCGAGGCGGTCAAAGTGTCACACGACTCGCCGGTGCTGCTGGACCGTTTCCTGAATGACGCCATTGAGTGTGATGTGGACTGTGTGCGTGATGTCACAGGCAAGACCTACATTGGCGGCGTCATGGAGCACATTGAACAAGCGGGTGTGCACAGCGGCGACTCGGCTTGCTCGCTACCGCCCTACAGCCTGTGTGCCGAGACGGTGACCGAGATCAAGCGCCAGACTGCCGCCATGGCGCATGGCCTGAACGTGGTCGGGTTGATGAACGTGCAATTTGCCATTCAACACCTTGACGGGCAAGACCTGATTTTTGTGCTGGAAGTGAACCCGCGCGCCTCGCGCACGGTGCCGTTTGTGTCCAAAGCCACCGGTGTTCAATTGGCCAAAGTGGCCGCGCGATGCATGGTGGGGCAAACGCTGGCGTCGCAAGGCATTGAGCATGAGGTCAATCCGCCTTATTTCAGCGTCAAGGAAGCGGTGTTTCCGTTCGTCAAGTTTCCTGGCGTCGATACCATTCTGGGCCCTGAGATGAAGTCCACCGGCGAGGTGATGGGTGTCGGCAAGACGTTTGGTGAAGCGTTTGTGAAATCGCAGATGGGTGCTGGCTGCAAGTTGCCTCGGCCTTTCACGCCCACAGGCGAGCCGTCTGGCAAGGTGTTTCTGTCAGTTAAAAACAATGACAAAGACCGCGCCATCGAGATCGCACGGTCTCTGGTTGATATGGGGTTTATGGTGGTGGCCACCAGGGGGACGGCTGCAGCCATCAATGCAGCGGGCGTGTCCTGTGGCGTGGTGAACAAGGTCACTGAGGGGCGCCCGCACATTGTGGACATGCTCAAGAACAATGAAATTGTGCTGGTGATCAACACGGTGGAAGAGCGTCGGAATGCGATTGCCGATTCGCGCCAGATCCGTACCTCGGCCTTGCTGGCACGGGTCACCACCTTCACCACGATTGCTGGCGCCGAGGCAGCCGTGGAAGGCATGCGTTGCATGGATCAACTGGATGTGATTTCAGTCCAAGAGATGCACGCTCTGTTACAAGCCGGGTAAATTCAAACCTTTGCACGCCGATATTCGCGGCATAATTCAGCGCTACCGCCGGACGGCAACGTTCGGCGGTTTCATTTTGTTCATCTTATTTCCCGGAGTTGTACGTGGCGACCCTTCCTATTACCAAACGCGGTGCCGAAAAACTCAAGGCTGAGCTGCACCAACTTAAAGCGTTTGAACGTCCCGCGGTCATCAACGCCATTGCAGAGGCGCGTGCACAGGGCGACTTGAGCGAAAACGCTGAATATGAAGCGGCCAAGGACAAACAAGGGTTTGTGGAAGGCCGCATTCAGGAAATTGAAGGCAAGCTGTCTGTGGCGCAGGTCATTGACCCTTCCGAATTGAATCCCGGTGGGCGCGTGGTGTTCGGCGCCACGGTCAAGCTTGAAGACGAAGACAGTGGTCAAACAGTCAGTTACCAAATTGTGGGCGAAGATGAAGCCGACCTTAAGCTCGGTTTGATCAACATCAACAGCCCGATTGCGCGCGCGCTGATTGGCAAGGAAGAGGGTGATATGGCGGAAGTCCAGGCACCGGGTGGTTTGCGCCGCTATGAAGTGTTGACGGTGGCTTACCACTGAATGAAGCCGGACTTGTCCGCGCTGGCCATCTGGGCTGCAGCCCTTTGGTGGGGTGCGTTGACCAGCGTAGGCTTCGGTGTGGTGCCGATGTTGTTCGCCAATCTCCCAACACCTGCGGTTGCGGGTGCCATGGCGGCTAAATTGTTTTCAGCATTGACTTGGCTGACCATTGGCTGTGGTTTGCTGTTGTTGCTTGTTTTCAGGTCAAATCAGCCTTCAGTCCCCATAAACAGGACACAAGATGCTACATTATTTATAGCTCTTGGTATGCTGTTGGCCCTGTTGTCTGAATTTGCTGTGGCCCCGCGTATCGTCGCCCGTCAGGATTTACGACTGTGGCACAGCGTGGGGACGGTTCTGTATGCGTTGCAGTGGGTATGCGCGGGCTTGACGTTTAGAAAGCTTGCCGCGTACAGGTAAGCAGCGGCAAATCGCGAGTCAAACGCGGGGAGAGAAGTGAGACCTGTGTGGCGTGTTACCCAGCAAAGTCTCATTGGGTTGTCAGTCCTGATTGCGCTTTTTGATGCTGACGGGTTTGCGTTTAGCGCGTTTAATCTGGCCACCGGTAGTGAGACGCTGGTTGCCAAGTACGCGCAGCGTTTTGACTTCTGGCCGTTGACCGCCACGTTTGCTGAATTTGAGCACTTTGACATCGCGTGGGCCAGGCAGGCGATCATCATCCTGGGTTTTTTCCCGCTCGGGCAAGGGGCGCCAAAGCACCAGCAATTTGCCAATGTGTTGTATCGGTGCAGCGTTGAGTTCATCGGCGATGGTTTGAAACATGGCCTCGCGGGCTGCGCGATCATCGGAAAAGACGCGCACCTTGATTAAACCGTGGGCATTCAGGGCGGCGTCGGTTTCTTTTTTGACGGCGGCGGTTAAGCCATCGCCGCCAATCATCACCACGGGGTCGAGGTGGTGCGCGTCAGCTCTATGAGCTTTGCGCTGGGCTGGGGTCAGTAGTATTTGAGACATGGCACTATTATCGGTGAGATAGGGAATTATGAAATCAGCAGTTAAAAGCAGCAAAGTCAATCGGGCATGGCTCAACGACCACGTCAACGACACCTACGTCAAGCTGGCGAAAAAAGACGGTTACCGGGCACGTGCAGCCTACAAGTTGCAGGAAATTGATGAGACCTTGCATTTGATCAAACCGGGGCAGTTAGTTGTGGATTTGGGGTCGACACCTGGTGCCTGGAGCCAGTATGTGCGGCGCAAGCTTTCGCCCAAAGCGGTCTCTGGTGGCGGTGGGGCGGCGGCTGGCGAGCTTAATGGCCGCATCATTGCACTGGACATGCTCCCCATGGAGTCGATTGAAGGTGTGGTGTTCATTCAGGGCGACATCCGTGAAGATGCCGTGCTGACTGAGTTGACCGCGCAAATGCAGGGCCAGCAAGCTGACTTGGTGATTTCTGACATGGCGCCGAATCTGTCCGGGATCAGTTCTGCTGATGCGGCGCGGATTGAGCACTTGGTTGAATTGGCGCTGGAATTTGCGCAAGAGCACTTGAAGCCAGATGGCGCGCTGGTGGCCAAGGTGTTTCATGGCGGCAGTTACGACACCTTGTACACGCGCTTCAGAGAAACCTTTGTCACAGTCAAGCGGCTTAAGCCAAAGGCCTCGCGCGACCGGTCCTCGGAAACCTTTTTAATCGGTTTGGTCTTGAAAAATCCCTGAATTCCTTGCAAGTGTTATGGCTGAAGGCACCATTAACCCAGCAGGGTGACTTGATAAGCCTAAAATTGCACATTACAAAGTGTCTCATTCGGTATTCTTCGCCGACATTTATTGGAGTTTCGCTTGAACAATCCATGGTTTTCAAAAATTGCAGTCTGGTTGGTGATTGCGATGGTGCTCTTCACCGTTTTCAAGCAGTTTGACACGCGGCCTGCGGCGGGTGCCGGTTACTTGGGTTACTCCGATTTTTTGGAGGAAGTCCGGGGTAAGCGGATCAAGAGCGCCATCATCCAGGAAGGGCAAAGTGGCACAGAGATCGTGGCTGTGACCAGCGATGATCGCAAGGTGCGCACCACCGCGACTTACCTTGATCGTGGCTTGGTGGGTGACCTGCTCGCCAACGATGTCAAATTTGACGTGCGGCCCCGTGAAGAAGGTTCGCTTTTGATGACCTTGCTGGTCAGCTGGGGTCCCATGTTGTTGCTCATCGGTGTCTGGGTGTATTTCATGCGCCAGATGCAGGGTGGCGGCAAAGGTGGCGCGTTCAGCTTCGGCAAGAGCAAGGCGCGTCTGTTGGATGAAAACACCAACACGGTGACGTTTGCCGACGTGGCTGGGTGCGATGAAGCCAAGGAAGAGGTCAAGGAGGTCGTGGACTTTTTGAAAGACCCGGCAAAATTCCAGAAGCTGGGTGGCCGTATTCCGCGTGGTTTGCTGCTGGTTGGCCCTCCAGGTACGGGGAAAACCTTGTTGGCCAAATCCATTGCGGGTGAAGCCAAGGTGCCTTTTTTCAGTATTTCTGGCTCAGACTTTGTAGAAATGTTCGTTGGCGTCGGCGCATCGCGCGTGCGTGACATGTTTGACAACGCCAAGAAAAATGCACCCTGCATCATCTTTATCGACGAAATTGACGCAGTAGGTCGCCAGCGCGGTGCTGGCTTAGGCGGTGGCAATGACGAGCGCGAACAGACCCTCAATCAGATGCTGGTCGAGATGGATGGTTTTGAGACCAATGTGGGTGTGATTGTGGTAGCTGCCACCAACCGCCCGGATATTTTGGATGCTGCATTGCTACGCCCAGGGCGTTTTGACCGTCAGGTGTACGTGACACTGCCAGACATCCGGGGTCGTGAGCAGATATTGAACGTTCATATGCGCAAGGTGCCGCTTAGCCAAGATGTGAACCCTGCAGTGATTGCCCGTGGCACTCCTGGCATGAGCGGCGCGGACTTGGCTAATCTGTGTAACGAAGCGGCGCTGATGGCAGCGCGCCGCAATGCCCGCACCGTAGAAATGCAGGACTTCGAGAAGGCCAAAGACAAAATTCTGATGGGCCCGGAACGCAAGAGCATGGTCATGCCCGAAGGAGAGCGCCGCAACACGGCGTACCACGAGTCAGGTCATGCACTGATCGGCAAACTGTTGCCCAAATGCGACCCGGTGCACAAGGTCACGATCATCCCGCGCGGCCGCGCTTTGGGGGTGACCATGAGCTTGCCAGCGCAAGACCGCTACAGCTATGACAAAGACTACATGCTGAGTCAAATCAGCATGTTGTTCGGAGGGCGCATCGCTGAAGAAGTGTTCATGAACCAGATGACCACCGGCGCCAGCAACGACTTTGAACGTGCTACTCAAATCGCCCGTGACATGGTGATGCGTTACGGCATGACGGCTGCCTTGGGCCCAATGGTGTATGCCGAGAATGAGGGCGAGGTGTTTTTGGGCCGCTCGGTTACCAAAACGACCAACATGAGCGAAGAAACCATGCAAAAGGTTGACGCTGAAGTACGTCGCATTATTGATGAACAGTATGCTCTGGCGCGTCGCTTGATCGAAGAGCACAGCGACAACATGCACGCCATGGCCAAGGCCTTGCTTGAGTGGGAAACGATTGACAGTGATCAGCTCGACGACATCATGGCAGGTAAAGAGCCCCGTCCGCCGAAGGACTGGTCACCCCGCATTCCTCCTGCCAGTTCTGACAGCAGCAGTGGTGGAACGCCTGCTGTGAAACCTGACGCGGCACCGCACGCTGCTTAAACTTGCATCACAATACCAAACGGGGCTCAGGCCCCGTTTTTTTTAGTCTGTTGCAGCCATAGTGCAGGCTGCAAACGTGAAATGAAGGGGTGACGATGTTTTGGCAAACCGGCCGTTTTCAGATTGATTTAAGCCGACCCAAGGTCATGGGCATTGTGAACGCCACACCTGACTCATTTTCAGACGGTGGACAACATGTCTCTGCTGCAGCGGCCATTCGTCACTGCGAACAACTCATTCTGGACGGCGCAGACATGTTGGACATTGGGGGCGAGTCCACGCGACCCGGTGCGCAGCCGCTTAGTCAGGCGGATGAACTTGCACGCATCTTGCCCGTGGTGCGTGCGGCGGTGAGTTTGGGGGTGCCGGTGTCGGTGGATACCTACAAGCCGCAGGTGATGCAGGAGGTGCTGAATTTGGGTGCAGACATCATCAATGACATCTGGGCCTTGCGCTGGCGAAACGCTGTCCAAGGGCTGAGTGCGGCTGATGTGATCGCAGCCCACCCAACGTGCGGTGTCTGTCTGATGCACATGCATCTGGAACCGCAGACCATGCAGGTCCGGCCAGTGCAAGGTGATGTGGTTCCTCAAGTGCTATTATTTTTAGAGCAAAAAGCCAAATATTTAAAAGGGTTAGAGGTAGGAAAAGACAGAATTGTGTTGGACCCTGGTATTGGTTTTGGCAAGACTGTGGCGCAGAATTTCTCCCTGCTGGCAAGGCAGTCTGAACTGCTCAAGGCTGGGTATCCGCTGCTGGTGGGGTGGTCGCGCAAGTCGTCTTTGGCTGGCATGGCTGCGCGTGCTGATCAAGGCGAAGTTTTGTCTGCGCAGGAGCGTCTGGTGCCCAGTTTGACGGCGGCGGTGCTGGCGGCTGAGCGCGGTGCCTCGGTCCTGCGGGTGCACGACGTGAAGGAAACTGTGCAGGCGCTTCGGGTGCTCGCGGCAATACGATAATTGGCATTTGGTTAATCGTCAGGTGAAGGATCAACAATGACAAGACAATTTTTTGGTACGGACGGTATTCGTGGCACGGTGGGTCAGTCGCCCATCACGGCAGATTTTGTGCTCAAACTGGCCCATGCGGTTGGGCGCGTGCTCAAGCGCACCGAGGCGAAACCTACTGTATTGATTGGCAAAGACACCCGCATTTCAGGCTATATGCTGGAGAGCGCTTTGGAGAGTGGCTTCAATTCTGCGGGCGTTGACGTGGTGTTGCTGGGCCCTTTGCCGACACCGGGCGTAGCTTACCTGACGCGCGCGCAGCGGGCATCGCTGGGTGTGGTGATCAGTGCCAGTCATAACCCGTTTGATGACAACGGCATCAAGTTTTTCAGCGCCCAGGGCACCAAGCTGTCCGATTCCTGGGAGCTTGATGTGGAGGCGATGGTGGCTGAGGCGCCAGTGTGGGTGAACTCTGCCAATCTGGGTAGATCTCGCCGCTTGGAAGATGCCGCCGGCCGCTACATTGAATTCTGCAAAAGTACTTTTGCCAACAACCTGACGCTCAAAGGCTTGCGCATTGTGATTGATGCTGCGAACGGTGCCGCCTACAACATTGCGCCCAAAGTTTTTCATGAGTTGGGCGCGGAGGTGATTGCCATCGGTTGTTCACCAGATGGCTTGAACATCAATAAGGGGGTGGGTGCCACCCACCCTGAGGCCTTGATTGAAGCCGTCAAAAAGCACCGGGCTGATTTGGGTGTGGCGCTGGACGGCGATGCCGACCGATTGCAACTCGTGGATGCCAATGGGCGTTTGTTCAATGGTGATGAGTTGCTGTATCTGTTGGTGGATGATCGTTTGCGCCGCAACGAGTCGGTGCCTGGCGTGGTGGGTACCTTGATGACGAACATGGCAGTGGAGGTGGCGATCAAGGCGCGCGACGTGCAGTTTGTCCGTGCCAAGGTTGGCGACCGATATGTGCTGGAAGAGCTGGAGAAAAACCAGTGGCTGTTGGGCGGTGAAGGCTCTGGCCACCTGCTGGCGTTGGACAAGCACACGACAGGCGACGGCTTGGTATCTGCCCTGCAAGTGTTGCAGACCAGTGTGCGCAGTGGCAAGAGCCTGGCTGATTTGCTCATTGATGTCACCTTGTTTCCGCAAACGCTCATCAACATTCGCCTGCGGCCTGGTCAGGACTGGCGGGCCAGTGTCAATCTGGAGGCCGAAACCCGCGCAGTGGAGGCAGAATTAGGGTTGACAGGGCGTGTGCTCATTCGCGCCAGCGGCACCGAGCCCCTGGTACGTGTCATGGTAGAGGCACGTGACGGCGCACAGGCCAAAGCCTGCGCCCAGCGCATTGCCCGCACCATCAGTGGTTAAGGATCGACGCTTGATGTCAACCAATGTCCGTATTTGCCGGGTAGATTACGCTGACCCGGAACACATCAGCGCACTGATGAATTTGCTTGACGGCTATGCACGTGACCCTATGGGTGGTGCCGAGCCACTTTCTGATTTTGCACGCCATAACTTGCCCATAGCTTTGAGGGCGAAGCCCTTCATGTTCAGTGTGCTGGCATTTGATGACACACAAAATGGCTTGCCGGTGGGGTTGATCAACTGTGTGGAAGGTTTTTCAACCTTTGCCTGCCAGCCACTGGTGAATGTGCACGATGTGGTGGTGGCGGCCTCACACCGCGGCCAGCGTGTCGCCGAGCGGATGCTGGTGATGGTTGAAGCGTGGGCCAGGGAGCGGGGTGCTTGCAAGCTCACTTTGGAAGTGCTTGCGGGCAACGTCCCGGCACAAAAGTTGTATCGGCGGGTAGGTTTTGACAATTACCAGTTAGACCCCACCATGGGGCATGCCCAGTTCATGCAAAAGTGGCTTTGATTGAGCCAATCCGCTCCGCTCCGCATTAGTAGCCACGTGTAAAACCCTTGATCCCATGACTGGACGCCGACGTTGTCTAAAATGTGTTTATGAATTGGCTCAAAAAACTCCCTGGCTTTCAGCGCACACCTTACGGGTTTGAATTGCGTTTGCTGCGGATGGCGCCCAGCGTGTTGCTCGCAGGAACCGCGTTACCTGCTGGATTGGCTTGGTTGGGTCGGCTGTTATTCAATCAGGGCTCGGCAACAGAGATTGAAAATCAGATTCAAACTTTTGACTTTGTCATGATCGGGTTGGTCATTTTCATTTGGTCAGCGGTTTTGACGATTGCCATTGGTTGCGTGATTGTCTGGTTGATGAAGGGCCCAGCCTATGTGGCTGATGGCTACGAAGTGTCACACAGCGACAAACCCAAGGTTTAGCGATGTCCGGCTTGTTGCCGGGCTTGATGTTTCGCGCGGAGCGTTAGTTCAGTGAAAGCACCACACTGGGGCCTCAGTTCACCGTCACATCCAGAGACCAAGGAGTTTTTTGCCACGCCGCGGATTCTTCGTTCAAAAGGTACGCTGATTGCGGGAATGACTTGGCCCACTCGCTGGGCAAGGTCATGCTGAAGTGACGGGTATTCTTGGGGTCACGGCGCAGGGCGATGCCCTTGAGCTCGGGGTCTCGTCTGGCGTGGCACAGCGCGACGGCCATGCGCAGTACCAACAGCTGCTGAATGAACATGTCGTCTTCAAAATCGGCCTCCAGCTTGCGCAGTTTGCCCCGGTGCCCAAGCACCAGCAGGCTCAATCTGTGCAGTTCGGTGAGCGCAAATCCCATGACGTCGGCGTTGTCAATAATGTAAGCGCCGTGTTTGTGGCTGTCGCTGTGCGAAATGTGGCTGCCAATCTCGTGGAGTTGTGCGGCCCAGGTAAGCTTTCGGGTCACTCGTGCATCAATGGTGCCGGCGGCAATTTGCGTGAACAATGCATTGGCAACGCGCCCCACACGATTGCCGTGGGTTGGGTCGGCGCCAAATTTGGCTGCCAAACGTTCCACAGAGTGGTCACGTAAATCGGTGCTTTGTTGCCCACTGCCCAACATATCCTGAATGAGGCCATGGCGCAGACCGCCGCTGGTTTGCTCCAGGCGTTTAATGCCCAGCAGTTCAAAGAGTGCTCGCAGCACACTCAAACCCCCACCGATGATGGCTTTGCGATCTTCACGCATGCCGGCCAGCTTCAAACGGTCAATATTTTGTGCGACCAGTAGTTTCTCCTGTAACCAATCAAGACCCTCCAGAGTGACAGATCCTGCAGGCCATCCGGCTGCCACCAGCACGTCAGCCACGGCATTGATGGTGCCAGCTGAGCCATAAGCTACCTCCCATTGGTCCCGTGTGTAAATCGTCAAAGCCTCATCAAGCACCGCCTTGGCGGCAATCTCGGCGATCTGAAACGAGCGCTTTGAAAACTGGTTGTCCGCAAAGTAGCGCATTGACCAAGCGATGCTGCCCACCCGATAGGATTCCATTTGTCTGGGTTCACGCCCTTGGCCCAGAATCAACTCTGTTGATCGCCCGCCGATGTCAATCACCAAGCGCTGCTCCTGATTGTTCGGCAGGGCTTGTGAGACACCCTGGTAGATCAGTCGCGCTTCTTCCCGGCCTGAAATCACATCAATCGGGAAGCCCAGCATTTTCATGCCTAGCCCCAGAAATTCGTCCCGGTTACGGGCCTCGCGCAGGGTTTGTGTGGCCACGGCACGCACTTCGGTGTCTGCGAAGCCGGCCAACCGCTCACCAAAGCGGGCCAGGCATTCCCAACCGCGTTGCATGGCTTGTGGCGTCAGGTTACGGTTTTCATCGAGCCCATTGCCCTGGCGCACGGTTTCCTTGAGGTATTCAGTGCGGTAAAACTGACCATGTTCGATGCGACCAATTTCAAGTCGAAAGCTGTTGGAGCCCAAGTCAACGGCAGCCAGGCGAGTTCCACTGTTCATTTTG
>JBBQZG010000111.1:0-11345 GCA_038207945.1 Burkholderiales bacterium | reverse complement strand
TCCCTGGCGCAGGTGGAGCGGGCGTTTCTGTCAATGAAGATGATGGATTTGAAGGTGCGTCCGATTCATCACCATTTGGAGGGCCGGGTGCGCGCACACATCTTTTTGTGCATGCTGGCCTACTACGTGGAGTGGCACATGAGAGAGGCTTGGGCGCCGCTGATGTTTACTGACGAGGATCAGGCGACCAAGCTGATTCGCGACCCAGTAGCACCGGCCAAACGCTCCGATGCGGCGATAAAGAAGGTGCTCACTCGCACGCTTGATGACGGCACGCCGGTGCACAGTTTCAGGACGTTGATGCAGGACTTGCAGACCATTGTGCGCAACACTTGCAAGACCACCAAGGGCGATGAGGACGCGCCTACGTTTGATCTCATCACTACCCCTATAGAAAACCAAAAACACGCGCTTGAATTGATCGGTTTAATCAAAGCGTAGTCAGAACGTGGAACCTCTAAATGCAGGGGTTTCATTGGAGAAACTCGCTGTTTTGGGGGAAGAACTTCAGGCTAATGGTGTGCAGCCTCCCTGCTTGCTCGTGGTTCGGCATGTACCAGGCAAGGCCTCTGACCCAAGTCGTTTCGTGGCCCGACAGACTTAACTTTTAACTATCAGCAGTGGCACGCCCATCCGGCGCTGCGTTGACCCGCGCACCAGCAATTCACCGCGCAGCACCACCCGGCGCACCGCCCGCTCTGGCAGTGCCACCCTCTCAAACAGCAGTTTGATCGCCGTTTGACCAATTTCGTGGGTGGGCTGGCGAATCACGGTGATGTCGGGCGTGACCAGGCGGGTCCACGGCAGGTCGTCAAAACCAGCCACAGCGCAGGCCAATGGCACCTGCACGCCAGCGGCCTTGACCGCCTCAACAATGCCTTGCAACACCAGGCCGCTGCTGGCGACCAGCGCATCCGGAGGTGAGTTGCCTTGCAGCAGGCGCTGCGCCACCGCATAGGCGCGTTCGCTGCGCGGCGCAATTGGCTCGGCCTCAGGTGTCAGCCCGGCCGCAGACCTGGCCACAAGGTACCTGTTGGCCATCGTGGCAGGTACCGTGATCAGCGCCCTGGCCCTGGTTGCTCTGAAGCGCCCGCTGAGCGCAAGCGCCGCCGGTTAAGTGCCACGGGCCGGGCTTGCACGGGCGTCATAGGTTCAATGGATCTCGGTCGACTCGGGTTTGGGTGAGGAAAACTTCACCCGATTGCGCCCTTCTTCCTTGGCCTGGTACATGGCGACATCCGCGCGCTGCAGGATCCGCTCCAGATGGCTGTCACGGTGTGAGAACAGCGTGATGCCAATGCTGGCGCTGCAGAGGTGCTGCACGGTGATGCTGTTACCCCCCTCGCGCTCCAAAACCAGCAGATATGGCTGCGCCAGTGCGTCGCGAACCTTCTCGGCCACAGCGTGTGCCAACGCAGTGGACTCGGCGCGACCAGGGCTCAGGTCGGTCAGCATCACCACAAACTCGTCGCCGCCAAAACGCGCCACCGTGTCCACCTCGCGCACGCTGTTTTTCAGCCGCTGCGCGACTTCTGTCAACAGCAGGTCGCCCAGCTCGTGGCCGTAGTGGTCGTTTAGCGGCTTGAAATTGTCGAGGTCCAGAAACATCATTGCGCCAAAAGAGTCGCTGCGCTTGCTGGCAATGATGGCCTGCGCCAGACGCTCGCTGAGCAGGCGGCGGTTCGGTAGCTGGGTGAGCGGGTCGTAAAACGCCATTTGTCTCACCTCTTGCACCATCTGGTGGCGTTCCGTCACGTCTTCAAACACCGCGTAGGCCTGGTCCAGCTTGCCGTCTTTGAACAAGGGCATGGCGCTGACCATGATCCAGATGAAGTCGCGGCCTGGCACTGCGATGCCCATCATCACATTGCGCACAGGCTGCCCGGTTTTGAGCGCGATCGAAATCGGATGCTGGTCACCGGGGAAGTCACTGCCATCTTCGCGGATGGCACGCCAGCGCGGGTCGGCGGAGGTGCGGCCCTGCAACTGGTCCAGTGTCAGACCCAAAATGCGTTGGGCTGCCGCGTTGGCCGACGTGATGTAGCCGCCAGCGTTCTGGAACAACACACCGGTGGGCGAGGTCTCGAAAAGCGTGCGGAACATGTCTTCGCTGGCGCGCAAGGCGGCCTGGGTTCTCTTGTGTTCGATCGCGATGCTGGCCAACCGGGCTGACTGCTCGATCATGGCAATGTCCTGCCCCGAGGGCGCGTGAACATGGCGGTGGTAAAGGGCAAAGGTGCCTAGCACCTGCCCGGCGGAAGACAGCACCGGCTGCGACCAGCAGGCACCCAGACCCGCCCGCTGGGCCAGCGCCTTGTAGTCCGACCAATAGGGATGTGTGGCAATGTCTTCCACCACGACGCGCTCGCCGGTGAAGGCGGCTGTCCCGCACGACCCCCGCCCCATGCCTATTTCGACGCCCACCAGGGCCTGGTTGTAAAAATCGGGCAGACTGGGCGCGGTCACTTCACCCAGGTGGCGACCGTCGTCGCTGAGCAGATGAATGCTGCACAGCATGGCCGGGTGCAATTGCTCGACGCCGCTGACCAGGGCGCGCAGCAAGTCTGGCAAGGCGCGGTCACCGGCCATCAGCTCCAGCATCTGGCTGCGAAACTGCTCGTAGCGCTCGGCCAGCTTGATGGCGCTGATGTCGGTGTGGGTGATGGCCACGCCGCTGCGTATGTCAGCACCCAACGGGCGGGCGATCATACTGAACCAGCGCTGCTGATCAGGCGAATGACAAGGGTAATCCATACTGAAATGGGGCGAACGGCCATCCAGCACCGCCTGGATGCCGTCGTGTGCCAGCGCCGCACCCAGACTGCCACGGTTGTCACCAAGGCCACACACCTCCAGGTAATTACTGCCCACGTCGGTGTGTGGCGCGGGCTGGCCAGGCTGGTTGCTGTTGTCAAGGGCAAAACGCCTCCACTGCTCGTTCACCGCCACGATGACGCCGTTGCGGTCAATCACCGCAATTTCTGCCGCCACCGAGTCCAGAATGACCGTCTTGAAGGACTCGCTGTCTTTGAGCGCGCGGTCACGTTGTGCCAGAGCGTCGAGCATGGTGTTGAACTGGCGGGCCAACTGTGCAGTCTCATCGTTGCCAGAGACCTCGGCACGCAAGCCCGTCTGACCCGATTCGACCGCACTGGCCACCCTGAAAATGGCCGCCAGGCGGCGCGTCAGCAGCAGGCTGACCATGGCCGAAAAAATGGCCACCAGAATGACCGCCACCAGCAGGTAAATCACGCCCCCGCGCGTCACCTGGGCCAGGCGGGCCTCCAGCCCAGTGTCGGCCAGGCCCACGCGCACCCAGCCAATCGGCCGGGCATTGAGCATGACCGGACTGAACACATCCACCAGGTGAGCCCCACGCTGCAGCACCTGCAGCTCTGCGGTGGGCGGCAGGTCGGTCATGTAGTGCCCGAGCCGTATGGCTTCGGTATGGGCCAGCACCTGACCGTGGGTATCAAGCACCACGGCATAGCGCAAATCAGGGTAGTTAGACAGGCCCAGCACAATTTCCTGCAGGCCACTGACATCACGCGAGGCCAACCAGGTCGACCCCGTCACGGCCACGCTGCGGGCGATGCCCACCGCCTGACGGGACTGCTGTTCCAGCACAACCTGTTGCTGGCGTTGTGTCAGGTCCCAGACAAAGACCGACATCATCAACGCCACCGCCAGCACCATGCCCGTCACCAATTGGCGGCGCAGGCTGCCCAACAGCAGGCGTTGCAGGGCGGCCACCATCACGGACGCTCCACGGGCCGGACTTCTTGCTCGAAGCGTTTGACGTAGCGCGCCACCACGTCATAAGTGGCATCGTCTGCCGGCTGAAAACTGGCCATGGACATGCCGGCAAGTACGGCTTGCCCCGCCGGGGTTTGCGACAAGGTGAGCAAGCCGGACTGCACCTGTGCGCGCACCTCGGCGGGCACATCGTCGCGCACCATCACCGAGTTGTTGACCAGCGACCCGGTTTCCCACATCACCTTGAGATCAGCAGCTTCTTTGGGAAAGTCTTTCTGAAACAGCCGCCAGGGCTGTGGCCAGATGGCACCTGCGGCTGCATGCCCCAGATAAACATTCATGATGGAGGACTCTTGCGAACCCACATACACATTCCGGATGTCACGCTGCACATCAATGCCCTGTGTGTGTAAAAAATACTGCGGCATGATGCAAGCGGCCAGCGCCGTGGGCGAGGGGTAGCTCACCACCTTGCCTTTCAGATCAGCAGGCACCTTGATGCCGCTGTCGCGGCGCACGACAAAGATGCCTTTGAAGTCTTTGGCGTCACCGGCCATGGCGATCACGTGGTAACCACGTTGAATGGCCTGCAGGGTTTGCCATGGATTGGGCAGCAAGAAAGCCGGCTCACGAGACGCGTATTTTTTCTCGAATGCCTGGTAGTCGCGCGAGGCCTCGAGTTCCAGCCGGGCATTGGGCAACTGGGCGTTGAGGTGGTCAACCAGTGGCTGGTAGGACGCGGCGAGCAGTTGCGGTTTGTAAAGCGGGTGCACCGCAAGGCGGTAAATCGGCACGCTGGTCTGAGCGGGCGCCTGGCTGTAATGCAGGGGAACTTCTTTTGACGCGGGCTGGCAGGCGCCGAGCAACCCTGCGATCACCACAGAGACACATCGACTCAATTGACGCACGTAGTTCATGTGTTCCCACCTGTCGGCATATTCGCTCCGGCCGCCGGCAGTCACTTTATCACTGTCTCCAAAAATACGAAAGCGATGAGTGATTACAATTTATACATCAAATCGCCTTCTAGCCGATATTTTTATTGCGCCTGTAGCTCTTTTATTTATAGCGATATGGGCTTTTTCAGTGAGCCCCATTCACAGCCCCTGCGAGACGGTCAATTAAAAGATCATGTTCGCAATGGCCAGGCCGCTCGCGACGGACACTGCCGTGGCGACCAGACCCGGGATCATGAACGAGTGGTTCAGCACGTAGCGTCCGATTTTTGTCGTGCCTGAAAGGTCAAAGTTGATAGCGGCGATCAGCGAGCCGTACGTCGGAATGAAAAAGTAGCCATTGACTGCCGGAAACATGCCGATCAGAAACTGCGGAGGAATCCCCAAGACCACGCCAAGCGGCATGAGCGCCCGGGTGGTGGCTGCCTGGCTGTAGAGCAACACCGACGCAAAGAACAAACCAAAGGCAAATGTCCAGGGAGCCACTTTCGCCCATTCGCCAATGGCGGGAATGATCAAGTCCTTGTTGGCCGAGATGAAACTGTCGCCAAGCCAGGCCAGACCGAAGATGCCGATGACGGCCACCACACCCGCACGCAGCGTGGCAGTTTTTGGCACCTCGTCGACCGGTACTTTTGTCACCAGCAACATGATGGCAGCGATCGACATCATGATGATTTCAATGACGATGGGCATTGACAGTGGACTTTTCGCACCAGGGAGTTTTCTCAATTCCGGGAAGAATCCGAAAAGTACGACCAAGGCCACACCGGTCAGAAAAACGAAAGCCGCAAGTTTCGCTGCAGGCTTGAGGGCCGGGCGTTCAGAGGCTGGTTGCGGCGCGGGAATCTCACCAGCGGCAAGACGCGCCTGGTAAACCTTGTCGTCCTTCAGGTCCTTGCCGATGAACATCGACACGATGGCTGCCGCCACCACGCCGATCAGGGTGGCGGGCACGCAGATCAACAGGATTTCCCGCAGTCCCCATTCGGTCATGCCTTTTTCAGCAAACAGCCCGATCATGGCCGCAGTTGCAGCGGCTACTGGGCTGGCGGTGATCGCCTGTTGCGAGGCAATGGTGGCCACGGCCATGGGCCGCTCCGGGCGAATGCCACTGCGGTGCGCGGTTTCATAAATCACGGGTAGCAGGGGGTAAACGATGTGACCGGTGCCGGCGAGGAAGGTGAACGTCCAGGTGGTCAGCGGCGCCACGATCGTCACATATTTTGGATTGGCGCGAATAATGCGCTCGGCGATGCCAACCAGGAAGTCGATGCCACCCGCCGCCTCCATCACCGAAGCGGCCATGATCACCGCCAAGATGATCAGCATGACATCGATGGGCGGGGACGTCGGCGTGATGCCAAAGGCGCCAATCAGCACCATTAAGCCTACCGCACCCCAGAGACCCAGGCCGATGCCTGATGACCGTGCACCCATCCAGATGGCGGCGAGCACAACCAAGAATTGCAAAACAATCGAGACTGTCATTTTCTTTTCCTCTTTTTTTCTATGGCGGGCGCAAACCCGCCTGGGCCAAGATCATTGCTCGAACTTCGGGCTGATCAAATTCTCGAACGAGAACACCTCGTCCCAGTGTTGCTGGGTCATCAACTTGCGCTCATTGACCACGATGTCGTGCAGCGACTTGCCGGTCTCGTAGCCTTCGCGGGCAATCTCGGCACATTGCTTGTAGCCAAGAGACGGTTTGAGCACCGTGATGATGCCCAGCGAGTTGAGCACCATGTCCCGGGTGTGTTCCGCATTGGCCGTGATGCCCTGGATGCAATTGACGTTCAGGCTGTTGACCGCGTTCTCCATGGTTGAAATGGAGGTGAACAGCGCAAACGTAATGACCGGCTCCATCACGTTCAATTGCAATTGACCCGCAGAGGCGGCCAGCGTGACCGTCAGGTCCAGTCCAATGACCAGGAAGCTGGTCTGGTTGACCACTTCCGGAATCACCGGGTTGACCTTGCCTGGCATGATGGAGCTGCCTGGCTGCATCTGGGGCAGGTGGATCTCGTTGAAGCCACAGCGGGGGCCCGAGGCCAACAGACGAATGTCGTTGCAGATCTTGGTCAGCTTGGATGAAGTGCGTTTAAGCACACCTGACAACAGCACATAGGCACCGGTGTCAGAGGTGGCCTCGATCAGGTCGCCCGCCAGGATGAATTCGGCACCGGTCAGCTCGGACAGGTATTTGGTCGCCAATTCCGGGTAGCCAGGGGCCGCCGTGACCATGGTACCGATGGCGGTGGCACCCAGATTGATCTCATGCAGGAACTGGCGAACCTCGGCGATGCGCTGCACTTCCTCACCCAAGGTGGTGCCCCAGCCGTGGAATTCCTGGCCCAGCGACATCGGGACGGCATCTTGCAGGTGCGTGCGACCCATCTTCAGAACCTTCTCAAACTCCTTGCCCTTGGCGAAGAAGGCCGCCTGCAGCCGCCGCAACGCGTCCATATAACTCTCAAGCCGCATGATCAACGCCAACCGGAAGGCCGTGGGGTACACATCGTTGGTGGATTGGCCAAAGTTCACATGGTCATTGGGGCTGACGTATTGGTACTCGCCCTTTTTGTGACCCATGTGTTCCAGGGCGAGGTTGGCAATCACCTCGTTGGCATTCATGTTGGTGGATGTGCCTGCACCGCCCTGAATGAAGTCGGTGACAAACTGATCCGACATCTCACCGGCAATCACCCGGTCACACGCCACTGTGATGGCGTTGGCAATATCGGCTTCAAGCACACCCAGATCCCGATTGGCCAAAGCGGCGGCTTTTTTGACGTAACCAAAGGCTTTGACAAAGTAAGGCTCAGTTGACATCGGAATGCCCGTGATGTGAAAGTTTTCTTTGCCCCGCAAAGTCTGAACGCCGTAATACGCCGTGTCTGGCAGCTGCTTTTCACCAAGAAAGTCTTTTTCGGTTCGGTAGTTCATAAGGTTCCCAAAAGTGGTTGAAGTGATCCGGTCCATGGGCAAAATTCTAGGTAGATACCCTTGGTCAAAACCACGGAACATCGGCAATCTATGGCCTTATGCAAAAAATGCATGGACGAAGCATGCGGGCTTGACCGCGACACATCCACCGATTTGGCACATTTGGAGGCGGCCCTCAGGTATCGGAAAAACGGCTGCGCTAAGCTCGCCGTATGAACCCATTGAACAATCCCACTGCCTCAACTTCAAGCCAGGCATCCAGCCATCGCCTCAATCTGGGCCTGCAAGGCGGTGGCTCGCACGGCGCCTTCACCTGGGGTGTGCTCGATGTGCTGCTGCAAGACCGCCGCATTGACATCGAGGGCATCAGCGGCACCAGTGCTGGCGCCATGAACGCGGTGGCGCTGGCCCACGGTTTCGCGCAAAGCCTGGGCAAACCGCAGGCCGACGCACGTGAGGCCGCACGCGAGTCACTGGCCGCTTTCTGGAACGGGCTGGTGGCGATGGGCGCACTCAGCGCCGCACAGCGCGCACCGTTCGATTTGTTGTTCAATCAGGCAGGGGGGCGCCAATCGCTCGCATCGCTCTGGGCAGATGCCATGACGCGGGCCTGGACTGGCGCCGTGTCACCCTACCAGAGCAACCCGCTGGACCTGAACCCGCTCAAAGACTTTGTGGCACGCCAGGTCGATTTTGAGCGGCTGGCCGACCTCAAGGAACTGAAGGTATTTGTGGTCGCCACCCAGGTCAGCACTGGCAAGGCCGAGGTGTTTTCCGGCAACCGGCTCACCGCTGATGCCGTCATGGCGTCGGCTTGCCTGCCCATGGTGTTTCAGGCGGTGGAAATTGAAGGTGAGCACTATTGGGATGGCGGCTACTCGGGCAACCCGGCCATTCACCCGTTGATCTATCAGTGCGAAAGCCGCGATATTTTGCTGGTGCAAATCAACCCGATCCAGCGCGACAAGTTGCCCACCAACGCCAGCGAGATCATGGACCGCCTGAACGAAATCACCTTCAACGCGGCGCTGGTGGCGGAAATGCGGGCGATTGATTTTGTCAAGCGTTTGCTGCTGGAAGGCAGGCTCGACCCCGCCCACTACAAAGACGTTCTGATGCACCGCATTGATGGCGGCGAGGCGCTGGAAGAGTTCAGCGCGGCCACCAAATCATCCACTGACGGCAAACTGATCCACGCCTTGTTTGCGCTTGGGCAAGACCACGCCAGGCAATGGCTGGACAAATACCGTGACGCGTTGGGCGTGAGCTCCACCCTGAACATCGCGCGCGATTACCTGGATGACTTGCGCGTGCCAGTCCGCAAGAACCGCGACGCGCCCCCAGTCTGAACCTGAATCAGGGCACGGTCGGGTCACACGCCACGGGTCCTTCGCGGTCAACCAGTCCAGCCCCGTCAGTCAACCCGAGGATGAAGAGGAGCAGCCCACCACAGGTGGTTGTCGGCGTCGCGGGTGTAGCTGTAGGCGCCCGCTGGCGTACCGGTGTCAGTGTTGGCGCGGCCCGCGGTGCTGAACATCGTGGCCTGTTCAACTGCACCATGGGCTCTGTAGACAAAGCCGACGCCCCGCTCGCTGGTGTCAATTCCGATGACGAGGCCGTGGTCATTGCTTGGCTCACCCACCACATAACTGCCGCCCGACGTGTGGGTTAACGTGACGAACTGGACTGCATGGCTCGCGGTGAAGGCACGGCGCACCGGGTTGTCGGCAGGGTCCAGGTCCATGGAGAAGCTGTAGCTTTGGCCCAGCATACCCAAATCACCCCCGCCCGACACTTGAGCTGCCTCACTTGCGGGAACGCCACAAAAGACAACAAAGCCATAGGTGATGACACGCGTCAGGTGCGCACGGAGAATGAGGGAACACATTGATTTATTCAACCTTTACGCGGTCTTGCGAGGCTCTCATTTAATGGCAAGTATCAAGCCGTGTTGTTGACAAAAATCATTTCTTTGTGGGACTCAAGACAGACAAGCGGGGACGCCACAAAGTGACCCAATCCAAGCCCCAGGCCAGCGCAACCACCAGATGGCGCTGCGCCGGAGCGCTCATCGGCTCACCTAATCCAAAGGCCTCTCCCCGTATGGCCAGCAAGGTGGCCGGGGGGGGCGGTGTGCCCACCATGTCTTCAAACACCTGCAACAACGCTTCAGCAGACAGGGCGTGGCTGGTGTAACTGGTGTCGCGCCTGGCCTGCACGCGGCGCGCCACAAACGGCGCCGCGCAGTTCAGGCTGGCGTCCACCAGCAGCACGCGCTGGCGGCCAACCAGGTCAAGCGCGTGTTCAACTTGCAGTTGGTAGTCTTCCAGAAATTCAACCTGATCGCGCAGATGGGCAGGCAGTTGTGCCAGCAACCCCGCCACAAACAAAGGCCCCAGCGCATCGTCGCCACGGCTGAGGTTGCCCCAGCCCAGGACCAGCGTGGGCGGCCGGGTTGGCTGAATTGAACGGGTTTTTGAAGCCATTCAAATGCTATTATTGTTATAGCTTCTTGCGCTTATTTTATAAGGGCTAGAGGATTATTTGTTATATAAACTCATCAAAAGACCGGGTCAAGCCGCTGCCGGGCGACTTTTGCACACGGTCCAGCACCATGCCATCGGCCCCCAGCAAGGTGATGTCGAGCGGCATTTGCCCGAGCGCGTGGGTGGCGCACGACAGGCAGGGGTCGTAGGCGCGAATGGCGACCTCAATGTGGTTGAGCAGGCCTTCGGTGATTTCATGGCCGCTCAAATAATCGCGCGCCACCGAGCGCACCGCCTCGTTCATGGCCTGGTTGTTGTGGGTGGTCGACACAATGAGGTTGCAGCGTGTGACCAGGTCATCGTCGCCCACGTCGTAGTCATGAATCAGCGTGCCGCGCGGCGCCTCGATGAGGCCAACACCACGGCGCTGACGGGTGCCGCTGGTGAGCAGGTCGCCAGACAGCAGGGCCGGGTCGTCGAGCAGCTCGGCAATCACTTCCACCGCGTGCAGCATCTCGATCATGCGCGCCCAGTGGTAGGCCAGCGAGGCATGCACCAGCTCGCCCTGACCCCAGGCCACAAACGCCTGGCGCTCGATTTCAGCGCGCTCACTGGGGATAAAGTCGCAGTTTTGCACCCGCGCCAGCGGGCCGACCCGGTACCAGCCGAGTTCGCGTCCCAGGCTGCGCAGGTGTGGAAACTTCATGTAGCTCCAGGCGCGCACTTCTTCTTCGATCAAGCTCAGGTAATCCTGGTCATTGACACCGTCAAACAGAATCGCGCCGTTGGCATCGCGCACGCGCAACACGCCGTCGTACAAGTCCATGGCGCCATCCGGGCGCACGATCGACATCAGGTTGGAGCGAAAGCTGCCAAAGCTGCGGTACAGCGCCGGGTTTTGCGCGTGCAATTGTTTGGTGATGTCGACCGCCTCTTGCGCCCATTGCAGCATCTTGGACAGGTCTTTTTTAAGTTCGTCGCGCTCGGCGGCGGTCACCAGCTTGTTGATGCCGCCGGGCACAGCGCCGGTGCCGTGAATGCGTTTTCCCGCCGTGATGCGGATCACTTCCTGGCCAAATTTGCGCAGCAAAATGCCTTTTTTGGCGACCTCGGGGTTGGCGGCGGCCACGCCCACAATGTTGCGCTGCGCCACCGGTGAGTCAAAACCAAACAGCAAATCCGGCGACGACAGGTGAAAGAA
>JBBQZG010000110.1:0-11417 GCA_038207945.1 Burkholderiales bacterium | reverse complement strand
TGAAGGTCCATCAGTCTGGCCAAGCCGGGATTATTTTGGCTGGCTTGCAACAGCGTCACTGATGGTTGGCGTCGATTCATGTGCATAAGGGTCAAAACAGATGCAATTGATTATCACGGATGCCTGGCTCGCCAAATCGCGCGCCCTCCACCTCACAGGTTTTCAACTGGTGACCGCATTTTTGTTAAGCGCCCTGGTTGTCATGCTGATTGCCCTTGGGCTCTACCACTGGGTGTTTCTCAAAGGTGCCAGGGCGGGATGGCCCATTGTGGGTTCGTTGGTCAAGATGGTCGTCAAAGACGAGTTTGAGCAGCGTGACCGCTATCTGCGCGAGAACCTGGATGTCATGGCGCGCCGTCTGGGTGAGATGCAGGCAAAACTCACCCAGCTTGAATCCCTGGGCGAACGGGTTTCAAGTCTGGCGGGTGTGAAGCCCGCAGAAATCAAGCTGGGTTATGGACAAGGGGGTGTCGAGATCAGGGGGCATGCGCTGACACTTGAAGAAGTGCAGGTGACCCTGGACGACCTTGAGCACCTGACCCACCAACGAACCGATTTGCTGACTGTGCTGGAGTCGCGCTTATTTGACAAGAAAATGCAAAGCATGATGGTGCCCACGCAAAAACCTGTAGCGATAGGCGAGTTGGGCTCTGCCTTTGGCTGGCGGTCTGACCCGCTCACTGGACGTTCCGCATTGCACACTGGCCTGGATTTTCCGGCTGCGACTTCAACGCCCATTTTGGCTGCCGCTGGTGGTGTCGTCGTCACCCAGGTGTTCCATCCTGACTACGGCAATATGATTGAGGTGGACCACGGCAATGACCTCGTCACTCGCTATGCGCATGCATCCAGAATTCTGGCTAAAAAAGGTGACCTGATCAAGCGTGGCCAGAAAATTGCCGAGGTGGGCACCAGCGGGCGATCTACCGGCCCGCATCTGCATTTCGAGGTGTTGGTGCAAGGCATTCCGCAAGACCCGCAAAAATTCTTGCTGGCGAGTCAGCTGCCGTCTTCGCCGCAAATTGTGGCATCTGGCAGATCGATCACGGCCCGTGCCCAAGCAGGCGACAAATCAGTCATCAATTGACGCTGCAAGGCGAACCTCTGGGCAAAGGTAAAATTCTGCCAAACCAACAGTGAATGACGTTAGCTTTTGCTGTTGTGTTCTTTCTTTGGATCCCCATTTCAGTTAGATCGTAAAAATAAGGATTGCGCTGTTGCTTGGCCAGAATTGGCTTGGTAGGCGCCCTGCATTCATGGCCACCAACTTCCTCACCAAAATTTTCGGCAGTCGCAATGACCGCCTGCTTAAAAAATACCGTCACACAGTGACCAAAATAAATGCGTTGGAAGCGGGCTATGAAAAGCTTTCAGATGAAGCGTTGCGCAGCAAGACTGAAGAGTTCAAGGACCGGTTGGCCAAGGGTGAAACGCTTGACGCATTGCTGCCAGAAGCCTTTGCCGTGGTCCGTGAGGGTTCCAAGCGGGTCATGAAGTTGCGCCACTTTGACGTGCAGATGCTCGGCGGCATGTCGTTGCACAACGGCAAAATTTCTGAAATGGGCACGGGTGAAGGCAAGACCCTGACGGCCACGCTCCCGGTCTACCTCAATGCATTGACCGGCAATGGGGTTCACGTGGTGACCGTCAATGATTACCTCGCCAATCGCGATGCTCAGTGGATGGGCAAGCTCTATAACTTCCTGGGCATGTCGGTAGGCATCAACTTGCCCAACATGCAACGCGAAGACAAGCAACTCGCCTACCTGGCCGACATCACCTACGGCACCAACAACGAGTACGGCTTTGATTACCTGCGTGACAACATGGTGTACGAGGCGGCTGATCGGGTACAACGTGGGCTCAACTACGCCATCGTTGATGAGGTGGACTCCATCCTGATCGACGAAGCGCGTACGCCGCTCATCATCAGCGGTCAGGCAGAAGACCAGACCGATTTGTACCAGGCCATCAAGGTCATCGTGCCGCAGCTTGAACAGCAGGAAGGCGAAGCCGACCCGCACACTGGCGAAGGCATCACCAAGGTGGGTGACTTCACGCTGGATGAAAAAAGCCGTCAGGTGTTTCTGACCGAGCGCGGTCATGAAAACGCCGAACGCATCTTGTTTGAATTGGGCTTGCTCCCCGAAGGTGCGAGCCTGTATGACCCGGCCAACATCACGCTGATGCACCACTTGTATGCGGCGTTGAGAGCGCAACATCTTTACCACCGGGACCAGCACTATGTGGTGCAAGCCGGCGAAATTGTGATCGTGGACGAGTACACCGGTCGCTTGATGACCGGCAGGCGCTGGAGCGAAGGCCTGCACCAGGCGGTTGAGGCCAAGGAAGGTGTGGCCATTCAGCCTGAAAACCAGACCATGGCGTCGATCACATTCCAGAACTACTTCCGTCTGTACGGGAAGTTGGCGGGTATGACCGGCACGGCGGACACCGAGGCCTATGAATTTCAGGAAATTTATGGGCTGGAGACGGTGGTCATGCCGCCCAACCGCCCGAGTCGCCGCAACGACCAACTGGACCGTGTCTACAAAACCACGCGTGAAAAATACGTGGCAGCCATCGCTGACATTCGTGAATGTTACGAGCGCGGCCAACCCGTGTTGGTGGGTACCACCTCGATTGAGAACTCTGAAGTCATTGCGGACTTGCTTGAGAAAGAAAAGCTTCCACACCAAGTGCTCAACGCCAAGCAGCACGCGCGTGAGGCTGACATCGTGGCCCAGGCTGGCCGACCCAAGATGATCACAATCGCCACCAACATGGCTGGTCGTGGCACCGACATTGTGCTGGGTGGCAACATCACCAACACGATTGACGCCATTGAAGCTGACGAGGCGCTGGACGCCACCCAGAAGCAGCAGCAAATTGACGTGGTGCGTGCCCAGTGGGCCAAAGACCACGAGCAGGTCACCGCTTTGGGCGGCTTGCGCATCATTGCCACCGAGCGGCACGAATCACGCCGCATCGACAACCAGTTGCGTGGCCGCTCAGGTCGCCAGGGCGACCCCGGTTCGTCGCGGTTTTACCTGAGCCTGGACGATGCCCTGATGCGCATCTTCGCCGGTGACCGCGTCAAAGCCATCATGGATCGCCTCAAGATGCCCGAAGGCGAAGCGATCGAGGCTGGCATTGTGACCCGCAGCATTGAGAGCGCACAGCGCAAGGTTGAGGCGCGTAACTTTGACATGCGCAAGCAATTGCTTGAGTACGACGACGTGTCCAACGACCAGCGCAAGGTGATTTACCAGCAGCGCAACGAGATCCTGGATGCGACTGACTTGAACGCCCAGATCCAGTCGCTGCGCGAAGGCTGTTTTGAAGATGTGGTGCGCCAATATGTGCCTGCAGAATCGGTCGAAGAGCAGTGGAACCTGCCCGCGCTGGAGCGGGTTTTGGCCGACGAGTGGCAGATCACCTTGCCTTTGCAGCACCAGGTCAGCGCGGCTTCTGCCATCACAGACCAAGACATTCTGGACACCGTGCGTGCGCATGCCAACACCGTGTTTGATGAAAAATTGGCTTTGGTCGGGCCTGAAAACTTTACCCAGTTCGAGCGCATGGTGCTGCTGCAAAGCATTGACAGCAATTGGCGCGACCACCTGAGTTCTCTGGATTATTTGCGCCAGGGCATCCACTTGCGCGGCTACGCCCAAAAGCAACCCAAACAGGAATACAAGCGCGAAGCGTTCGAGTTGTTTGGCCAAATGCTTGATGCGGTCAAAAACGAAGTGACCAAACTATTGATGACGGTGCGCATTCAGTCTAATGAAGAGGCCGCGCAAGCAGCCGCTGAACTGGAGACCAAGGCCGAGCGCATCAGCAACGTCACTTACAGTGCGCCAACCGAAACCGGTGAAGTTGAGACCACGGTGGACGAAGCCACCGTGCAAGCTGCTGTGCCACGGGTCGGGCGCAATGACCCCTGTCCATGTGGCAGTGGCAAGAAGTACAAGCAATGCCACGGCAAATTGGTTTGAGCTGAACCACACCGCAGAATCGGGCCATGTGCCCGATTTTTTTCGATCAAAATCCACGTTCAATTCACCGACTTCCGAAAGCCATCCATGTCTGTCAACCTGTCCGCTCCCAACCCTGCTCAGTTGTTCCCCATTGCCGGTGTGCGCATCGGTGTCACCGAGGCAGGCATTCGCAAAGCCAATCGCAAAGACCTCACCGTGGTGTTGATCGATGACGGTGCCGCCGTGGCGGGTGTGTTCACCCAGAACCGCTTTTGTGCCGCGCCGGTGCAAATTTGCCGCGAGCATCTGGCCACTGACAAAGGCATTCGTGCCATGCTGATCAACACCGGCAATGCCAATGCCGGCACCGGTGAAGATGGCCGCGCACGCGCGGTGCACACCTGCCAGGCGCTGGCCAATCGTCTGGGTCTGGATGCCGCGCAAGTCTTGCCATTTTCAACCGGCGTGATCATGGAAACCCTGCCGATTGACCGCATTGAAGCCGGTCTGGAGGCCGCCATTGCAGACGCCAAGCCCGACAACTGGCTGCGTGCGTCTGAAGCCATCATGACCACCGACACCGTGGCCAAAGCCTTTGGCACGCAAGTGCTTGTTAACGGCGTGCAAGTGAGCATCACCGGCATCAGCAAGGGCGCGGGCATGATCCGTCCCAACATGGCCACCATGCTGGGTTTCATGGCCACCGATGCGTGTGTCAGCCAGGCGGTGATGAAACAACTGGCCACCGAGTTGGCAGAAGGCTCGTTCAACCGTGTCACGGTCGATGGCGACACCTCCACCAACGACTCCTTTGTGTTGATTGCCACCCACAAGGCAGCCCATGCGCCCATCACTTCCCTGGACAGTGCGGCCGGCCAGGCGCTCAAGGCCGCCATGCTCGGTGTGGCACAACAACTGGCACAGGCCATTGTGCGGGACGGGGAAGGTGCCACGAAATTTATCGCGATCAAGGTTGAAGGCGGCAAAACCCAGGCCGAGTGCCGCCAGGTGGCCTACGCCATTGCGCATTCGCCACTGGTCAAAACCGCCTTTTTCGCCAGCGACCCCAACTTGGGCCGCATCCTCGCCGCCGTGGGCTACGCGGGCATTGCCGATCTGGAACAAACCGGTATCGACCTGTTCCTGGACGACGTGCACGTGGCCATCAAGGGCGGACGCAACCCCAACTACCGCGAGGAAGACGGCCAGCGCGTCATGAAACAGGCCGAGATCACAGTGCGCGTGGGCTTGGGCCGGGGCGATGCGGCAGACACCGTGTGGACCTGCGATTTGAGCCACGACTACGTCACCATCAACGCCGACTACCGCTCATGAACGCCAGTTTTGACCATTTGCTGCAACGCGCCGAACAACTGATCACGCGCATTGAAGCCGTGCTGCCGCAGCCACTTCAGGCACCAGACTGGGCGGCATCCACCGCGTTTCGCTACCGCAAACGCAGCTCCGGCCACGCCACGCTGGAGCCGGTGCGGCATGTGGGGGCCATGGCGCTGACCGACCTGAAAGAAATTGAGCCACAAAAGGAAAAAATCTACCGCAACACGCGTCAGTTTGTCAGCGACCAACCGGCCAACAACGTGCTCTTGACCGGCGCCCGCGGCACCGGCAAGTCGTCCCTGATTCGCGCTTGCCTGAATGAATTTGCGCCATATGGCCTGCGTTTGATCGAGGTTGACAAGGCCGATTTGACGGATTTGCCCGACATTGTGGATCTGGTGTCTGAGCAGCCGTACAAGTTCATGGTCTTTTGTGATGACCTGAGCTTTGAAGACGGCGAGCCCGGTTACAAGGCGCTGAAATCGATTCTGGATGGCTCCGTGGCCGCCACCACCGCCAATGTGCTGATTTACGCCACCAGCAACCGACGCCATTTGTTGCCCGAGTACATGAAGGAAAACCTCACCTACACCCACACGGCGGATGGCGAAGTGCATCCGGGGGAGGGTGTGGAAGAAAAAATTTCGCTGTCCGAGCGCTTTGGCCTGTGGGTGAGTTTTTACCCGTTCTCGCAAGACGAATACCTGACCATCGTGGCCCAGTGGCTGGCCTCTTTTGGCGTGCCGGCTGCGGCCATTGACGCGGCACGGCCCCAGTCTTTGGTGTGGGCGCTGGAGCGCGGCTCACGCAGCGGTCGCGTGGCGTACCAGTTTGCCCGCGATTACGCCGGGCGGCAGGCCTCATTCGCTCAATGAAATCGCCCTTGGTGGCTGACGCGCAACTGCCCCGCGAAGGTGGCGCAGACCGCAAAGTGGTTGACGTGGCAGTGGGTGTGCTGATCCGAGAGGACGGTGATTTCTTGCTGACATCCCGCCCGTCAGGCAAGGTCTATGCGGGTTACTGGGAATTTCCAGGTGGCAAGTTTGAGCCGGGCGAAACCGTGCAGCAAGCCCTGAGCCGTGAATTGCACGAGGAATTGGGCATTCAAACACAGCATGTCGAGCCCTGGCGCGAGGAGTTGGTGGATTACCCGCACGCGCTGGTGCGCCTGCATTTTTGCAAAGTGCTGGCCTGGTCAGGCGCGTTGCAGATGCGCGAAGCGCAATCGTTTGCCTGGCAACAGTTGCCTGTCACCGTGGCCCCGGTGCTGCCCGGTACGGTGCCGGTGCTGGCCTGGTTGGCGCATGAGCGCAGGTTCTCAGGAGCTACATTTTAAATAGCGGCTTGGGCTTATAGAACAATGGCTAGAGGCTGATTTCTTATATATTCATTGAGGCGTCGTACGCTGGGCGACACATCCGTGCAAGTGACCGTTGAGGTCGCCCTCAGCTCCAGGAGTCCATCAGCGCACCACCCTGTTCAATCAAGAATTCCTTGAATGCTTTGGCCGCAGGCGAGAGCTTTTTGCTGCTCAGGTGCGTCACATACCAATGGTTGATTTGCGGCAGGCCCTGCACATCAAGCAGGGCCAGGTGGCCGCTGGCAAGTTCGTGGCGAATCGTTCGCATCGACAAAAAGCTCAAACCCATGCCGGCCATCACCGCCTGTTTGATGGTTTCGTTGCTGGGCAGGCCCATGATCACCTTCAGCGGGATGTGGTGTTCTGCAAACAGGTGCTGCATGGCCGCCAAGGTGCCGGAGCCTTCTTCCCGCACCACAAAACCATAGTCACCCAGTGCGCTGAACGGCAGGTTCTTGCGCCGCGCCAGCGGGTGGTCAGGTGGGCCCACCATGACCAGCGGGTTGGTGGCGAAGGGAACCGCCTCGCAGTCCAGATGGTTGGGCGCGCGGCCCATCACCACCAAGTCTGCATCATTGCGTGCCAGCAAGCCCAGCACGTTTTCACGGTTGTCAATTTTGAGCTGCACATCAATGCCGGTGTGCAACTTGCCAAAGCGCACCAGCAGCATCGGAATGAAGTATTTGGAGGTGCTGACCACGGCCAGGTCAATGGACCCCCGGCGCAGGCCCACATGCTCGGCCATCATCGCCTCCAGGTCCTTGAACTGCCCCATGGCTGCGGTGGCGTAAGTCAGAAAGTCTTCGCCCGCGGCGGTGAGCTGGATGTTGCGCCCCATCGGCTCCACCAGTGCCAGGCCAAAAGCGTCTTCCAACTGGCGGATTTGCATCGACACGGCCGGCTGGGTCACAAACAGGCGTTCTGCGGCTTTGGACACCGAGCGCTGGCGCGCCACTTCCATGAAGGTCTGGATTTGTTTGAAGGTGTACGGGCGCATGGTGTCTCCTCATGGCTGGTTCATCAGTCTGTCCTGATGATTTTTTGATAAAACGTGATTAGAGTTTATGAGTGTGGGCGATTAAAGTAAATCCATGCCGCAAAAACGGCTGCTTTTTCTAATCCTCAAGGAACTTATTCATGGCATCTGTTGCGCTCCAAGCTCTGATTTTTGATGTGGACGGCACCTTGGCCGACACTGAGAGCGCACACATGGCCGCGTTCAACCATGCCTTTGCCGAGGTGGGGCTGGACTGGGTATGGGATTTGGCGCTTTATACCGAGCTGCTCGACGTCTCCGGTGGCAAAGAGCGCATCTTGCACTACTGGAAGCAGGTCAACCCCGACATCAAAGCCATCAATGGCCAGGCCTTGAGCGACAAAATCAGCCGCATTCATGAGCTCAAAACAGCCGCATATGAGAATGCAGTGAACACCGGCGCGGTCAGTTTGCGTCCTGGTGTGCTGAAACTGATGGACGAAGCGCTCAACGCCGGCCTGCAATTGGCCATTGCCACCACCACCTCGCCGGTGAACATTGCCGCACTCATGCGCCATGCCATTGGCAGTGACTGGCGCATGAACTTCAGTGCCATTGGCGATGCGTCTACCGCGCCGATCAAAAAACCGCACCCCCAGGTGTATTTGCAGATGCTGGAGGCTTTGAAGTTGCCCGCCAGCCAATGCCTGGCGTTTGAAGATTCCAACAACGGGCTGCGTGCGGCCACAGCGGCTGGCATTGCCACCCTCGTCACCCCCAACAGCTTTACGGCGCACCATGATTTCACCGGCGCACTTAAAGTGGTGCCTGATTTGAGCCAGGTCAACCTGCTGCAATTGCGTCAGTGGCATGCTGCCAGTTTGCGCTGACCTGCATTACCCTCAAGAATTTCAAACTTTAAAGAAAGCTGCCTCATGACTACCTCTCCCGTTTTGCGTTTGGCCCCCAGTATCTTGTCAGCAGACTTCTCCCGCCTGGGTGAAGAAGTGCGTGCCATTGAGGCCGCTGGCTGCGATCTGGTGCACTTTGACGTGATGGACAACCACTATGTGCCCAACCTGACCATTGGCCCGCTGGTGTGTGAAGCGATTCGCCCGCATGTGAGCATCCCCATCGACGTGCATTTGATGGTCGAGCCAGTCGATTCGATCATTCCATTGTTTGCCAAGGCCGGCGCCAACATCATCACCTTTCACCCCGAAGCCTCCAAACACGTGGACCGCAGCCTGTCGATGATTCGTGAACTGGGTTGCAAGGCCGGTCTGGTGCTGAACCCCGCCACGCCCATCAGTGTGCTTGATCACGTCATGGACAAGCTCGACATCATTTTGCTGATGAGCGTCAACCCCGGTTTTGGCGGCCAGAAGTTCATTCCCTCCACACTGACCAAATTGCGCCAGGTGCGCGCCAAGATTGATGCCCATGTGGCCGCTGGCGGCCAGCCGATCTGGCTGGAAGTGGACGGCGGTGTCAAAACCGACAACATTGCTGAAATCGTGGCTGCCGGTGCCGACACCTGTGTGGCCGGCAGCGCCGTGTTCAGTGCGCCTGACGCCGACGGCGGCTACACCACGGTGATGCAGGCATTGCGCCGCGCCGCCCATCCAATTTAAAGAAAATAAGCCTGTAGCCCTCGTCATATAAGCGCTTACAGCTATCAAAATCATAACTACCGGAGACCCCACCATGACCATGACCCTTCGTTCCAACCGTTCCACGCTGACGCAGTTCCTGATTGAGGAGCGTCGCCGTTTTCCCAGTGCCAGCGGTGACTTCAACGCCCTGATTCTGGATGTGGCGCTGGCTTGCAAAGGCATTGCCAAAGCGGTAGCCTACGGTGAACTCGCGGGCGTCATGGGCAACCACGCGGCAGACGAAGGCGGCTCGGTCAACGTGCAGGGTGAGACCCAGAAGAAGCTCGACGTGCTCTCCAACGACGTGTTCATGCAGCGCACCGAATGGTCGGGCAACCTGGCGGGCATGGCCAGCGAGGAGATGGACGCGCCCTATCAGATCCCCAAACAGTACCCACGCGGCAACTACCTGATCGTGTTTGACCCGCTGGACGGCTCCAGCAACATTGATGTGAACGTGTCGGTGGGCAGCATTTTCAGCATTCTGCGCGCGCCGCAAGAGGTGATCGATTCCGGCCGGGATGTGGTGGACGCCGACTTTTACCAACCCGGCAGCAAACAGGTGGCCGCCGGTTACGCCCTGTACGGCCCCACCACCATGATGGTTCTGACCGTGGGCGACGGTGTGAACGGCTTCACGCTTGACCCCAACCTGGGTGAGTTCATGCTGACGCACCCGAAGATGCTGATTCCTGAAGACACGCATGAGTTCGCCATCAACGCGTCCAATGCCCGCTTCTGGGAAGCCCCGGTGAAACGTTATGTGGACGAATGCCTGGCCGGCAAAACCGGCCCACGCGCCAAAGACTTCAACATGCGCTGGATTGCCAGCATGGTGGCCGAAGCACACCGTATTCTGATGCGCGGCGGTGTCTTCTTGTACCCGCGCGACACCAAAGACGCATCCAAACCTGGTCGCTTGCGTCTGTTGTACGAAGCCAATCCGGTGGGCATGATCATGGAGCAAGCCGGTGGCCGCGCCTCCACCGGCGAGCAGCCCATGATGAGCGTGCAGCCCACCAGCCTGCACCAGCGCATCGGCTTTGTGTTTGGTTCCAAAAACGAAGTCGAACGCATTGAGCGTTATCACGCCGAGCCGGTTCAGGTGGCGTTGACCAACCCGCTGTTTGCCGAGCGCAGCCTGTTCCGAGACTGACCGCCAGGCTGCAAGAAAATAATAAAAAATATAGCTGCTGACGCTTATAAATCAAGGGCTATAGCCCGATTTGCCATAAATTTTTATCATCAGGAGACAACGCCATGTCCATTCGCCACCCCATCATTGCCATCACTGGCTCCAGCGGTGCCGGCACCACCTCGGTGACCCGCACCTTTGAGAACATATTCCGCCGCGAGAGCATCAAGGCCGCCGTGATTGAAGGCGACAGCTTTCATCGCTATGACCGCAAAGAGATGAAACTCAAGGCCGCCGAGGCCGAAGCCGCAGGCGACAAGAACTTCAGCCACTTTGGCCCCGGCAACAACCTGTTTCCCGAGTTGGCCGCGCTGTTTCGGGCTTACGGCGAAACCGGCACCGGCAAGCGTCGCAAATACCTTCACGACACCGATGAAGCGGCCCCTTACAAACAAGACCCCGGCACCTTCACGCCCTGGGAAGATGTGCCCGCCGGCACCGACCTGCTGTTTTATGAAGGCCTGCACGGTGCCGTGCTCACCCCTGAGGTCAACATCGCCCAGCACCCGGATTTGCTCATTGGTGTGGTGCCTGTGATCAACCTGGAATGGATTCAAAAACTCTACCGCGACAAAAAGCAGCGTGGCTACAGCACCGAAGCTGTCACCGACACCATTCTGCGGCGCATGCCCGACTACGTGAACTACATCTGCCCGCAGTTCATGCACACCCATGTGAACTTCCAGCGCGTGCCGATGGTGGACACCAGCAACCCGTTCATTGCACGTGACATTCCGAGTGCCGACGAGAGCATGGTGGTGATCCGTTTTGCGAACCCCAAAGGCATTGATTTTCAGTACCTGATGAACATGATCAACAACAGCTTCATGAGCCGCGCCAACACCATCGTGGTGCCCGGTGGCAAGATGGAACTGGCCATGCAACTCATCTTCACGCCGTTTGTGTGGCG
>JBBQZG010000109.1:0-11483 GCA_038207945.1 Burkholderiales bacterium | reverse complement strand
ACTCTTTTTGAATGTCTGCGCCTTCTTCAATCAGCAGACGACGAACTTTTTGGCCTTCAGGGCCGGTTTGGTGCGTCACCAATTGCATCCCCAGAATTTCACCAGCGAGTTTTTTCACCTCGTCAATGGAGCGCGCCAGTTTGACGCCGCCGCCCTTGCCGCGGCCCCCAGCGTGAATCTGCGCCTTGACAACCCAGACGGGGCCACCAAGTTTTTGGGCGGCTTCCACCGCCTCTTGAACGGTGAACGCTGCAATGCCGCGAGGCACTGGCACACCAAATTGGCGCAAGATTTCCTTGCCTTGGTACTCGTGAATTTTCATGAGCTGTTTCTCTCAGGAATGAATGGTTGGATAGCCGACTGAACGGCCTTTTGGGGCCACTTAGAGGCACCGTGCGATGCAACTGAGAACTGTATCATGGTGCGTCACATCAATCTGTTATCAGACTTACAAGCGCACCACTTTTCAAGACAAGAGTTCACCATGCAAAAAATCTTCATCGACGGCGAAGCCGGCACCACCGGGTTACAGATTCGCGAACGCCTGCAAAATATTCCTGGCATTGAGTTGATCAGCATCGCGCCCGAGCGCCGTAAAGACCCACTGGCCAAACGAGAACTGATGGCCCAGGCAGATTTGGTGGTGCTGTGCCTGCATGACGATGCCGCCATTGAGTCGGTCGCCATGATCGACGAACTAACGCGCATGACCGGACAGGCTGGCCCAAAAATCATTGACGCCTCTACCGCGCACCGCACTGCACCCGGCTGGGTTTACGGATTTCCTGAACTGATGAAAGGCCAGCGCGAGGCGATACAGTCAGCCCGCCGCGTGGCCAACCCTGGCTGCTACGCCACCGGGGCCATTGCGCTGATTCACCCACTGGTGGCTGCCGGGTTGATTCCTGCAGACTTCCCCCTGTGCTTGCCCTCCGTCAGCGGCTACTCCGGCGGTGGCAGGCCCATGATCGAAGCTTATGAGCAAGGTCTGGCGCCAGCGTTTGAGCTGTATGCCCTGGGTTTGAAGCACAAACACATTCCGGAAATCATGGCCTACACCGGGTTGACGCGCCGCCCCCTGTTTGTACCCGCAGTAGGCAACTTCAAACAGGGCATGCTGGTGCAGGTGCCGCTGCACCTTGACCTGCTGCCCGGTCGACCCTGTGCGGACGATTTGCACCAAGCGCTGGCCCAGCACTATATGAACAGCGAATGGGTGAGCGTGCTGACGGCCCCTGCTGACAACAAACTGGATGCGGTGGCGCTGGCCGGCACCAACCAATTGGAGCTGCGCGTGTTTGGCAACCGCGAGTCTGACGATGACTTCCAGCACGCGGTGCTGGTGGCGCGCCTGGACAACCTGGGCAAGGGTGCCAGCGGTGCCGCAGTGCAAAACCTGCAGCTGATGCTCGGCTTAACAGCTTGAAATATGCTATTTTTTACATAGCTGCTAACGCAGGCTATACATGGGCTAGAGGCAGATTTTTTATAAATCAGAGTCTTCATCTCCAGCCCACGCGTCGCCAGCACCGCCCCTGACCACATGTCGAATCGCGTCACCACTGAAGCCTCGCGCGGCCAGAAAGCGCATCTGGCGCGCGGCATCGGCGGCATCTTCAGGCGGCGCACCAAACTTCTTCAGCCAAACCACCTGGGCACGTGCCTGTTCCGTCGTGCCCAGCGCTGCCACCGCATCTGACACCACTTGCGGGTCCAGCCCCTTGGCCTGAAGCTCCTGGCGAATCCGCTGGGCACCCAGCTTGGCTGAGCGCCGATTCACCACCGATTCGACCACCCGCTGCTCGCTGATGAAGCCCTTGGCTTGCAAATCATCCAGCGCCAGCGCCAAGCTGCCCGGCTCTTCCTCGAACCGCGACAACTTGCGCGCCAGCTCGGCATGCGAATGTTCGCGCCCGCTGAGCAAACGCAACGCGCGGCCTTTGAGGGAGGGTTGGTCAAATGCCATCGTGCTATTTTTTATAAAACTAGTAACGCTTTTTACATAAGGATTAGGACGCCTTTTTGCTTGAAACTTTTGCAGGCACCTCAGGCGCTTCGGTGCCAGCCAGCAACGGAATACCAAGCGAGGCACGCACCTTGTTCTCGATCTCCTGGGACAGCGCCGGGTTCTCGCGCAAAAAATCGCGGGCGTTGTCACGGCCCTGACCAACTTTTTCACCGTTGTAGGCGTACCAGGCGCCGGACTTGTCAAGGATGTTGGCCGTGACACCCATGTCAATGATTTCGCCCTCACGGCTGATGCCTTGCCCGAACAAAATGTCAAATTCTGCGGTCTTGAATGGGGGCGCCACCTTGTTCTTGACCACTTTGACTTTGGTTTCGTTGCCAATGGCTTCGTCACCCTTCTTGATGGTGCCGGTGCGACGGATGTCCAGCCGCACCGAGGCGTAAAACTTCAGCGCGTTGCCGCCAGTGGTGGTCTCGGGCGACCCAAACATCACACCAATTTTCATGCGGATCTGGTTGATGAAGATCACCATGCAATTGGTTTTCTTGATGTGGGCGGTGAGCTTGCGCAGGGCCTGGCTCATCAACCGGGCTTGCAAGCCCGGCAGGCTGTCGCCCATTTCGCCTTCAAGCTCAGCCTTGGGTGTCAAGGCAGCCACAGAGTCCACCACGATCAGGTCAACTGCGCCCGAGCGCACCAAGCTGTCGACAATTTCCAATGCCTGCTCGCCGGTGTCGGGCTGGCTGATCAGCAGGT
The DNA here is from genome assembly GCA_038207945.1 of Burkholderiales bacterium. GTDB lineage: Bacteria > Pseudomonadota > Gammaproteobacteria > Burkholderiales > Burkholderiaceae_C > Rhodoferax. Next base: position 8,758 of record JBBQZG010000109.1, on the reverse strand, counting down.
CTTGCAGGTTCACACCGAGGTTTTGCGCGTATTGAATGTCAAGTGCGTGCTCGGCATCGACAAACGCACACTGGCCGCCGATTTTTTGCATCTCGGCAATCACTTGCAGGGTCAAGGTGGTTTTGCCGGAGGATTCCGGGCCATAAATTTCGACCACACGACCGCGCGGCAAACCACCCACGCCCAGCGCAATGTCCAAACCCAGGGAGCCGGTGGAGACCACCTGGATGTCCTCGATGACCTCACCTTCACCCAGACGCATGATGGTGCCCTTGCCAAACTGCTTCTCGATCTGGGCCAGCGCCACTTGCAGCGCTTTGGCTTTTTCGGCATTGACGGGGGTGGGGGCTTTGACGGGTGCGTCCATGGTTTTTCTCCTGAGGGTTGGGTCTATCGGCAATTGATTTGAAAAATTTGCACCTCTGTTTTTAACGACAGGCTGGATGCTTGAACAGTAGTTTAAGCACTTTATTAAAACCCTGGTGCATAATTTTTAGTCAATTTGATTTACTATTTTGAGCATGACAAATGCACTGCAACCTTCCGGCTGGCGACAGTGTCACCTTGGGCATTGGCTGGCGCAGGCATCCAAGCGTTTTGATGCCCGGGTGCTGGCGCTGATGGCCGCCAACGACCGCACGCCTTTGGCACTTGCCAATCTGGCCGGACGTGGCCACTTGACCGCCTCACACGTTCACATCACCCGGCATCTGGCACTCGAGGGTTCGCGCCTGACCGACCTGGCAGCGCGCGCGGGCGTCAGCAAACAAGCCATGGGCAAGCTGGTGAACCAATGTGAGGCCTGGGGCTTGGTGCACCGCCAGAGCGACCGACGAGATGCGCGCGCGTGCCTCGTGACGTTCACGCCCACAGGCCTGAGCTGGCTGCAGGCCTTTGAAGAAGCTGTGGCTCAAGCGCAAAGTGAGTTGTACGCGGCCGTTGGTGATAACGTTGCCACCGTCATTGCCCTCGGGCTGGAGGCCTATGCCACCTAAAATGATTTGAAACAAACGCCACCCAGCGTGAAACCCTATCTGACAGACGACCCAAAAGAGGAGACAGCCATGCGAATTTTGATAGCTGAAGACGACCAGGTGCTGGCAGACGGCTTACTGCGCACACTGCGCAGTTCGGGTGCTGCGGTTGACCACGTGGCCAGCGGCACCGAGGCCGACGCGGCCCTGATGACCAACACTGAATTTGATTTGCTGATCCTGGACCTGGGCCTGCCCAAAATGCATGGCCTGGAAGTGCTCAAGCGTCTGCGCGCCCGCGGGTCTTCCTTGCCGGTGCTGATCCTGACGGCTGCCGACAGCGTTGAAGAACGCGTCAAGGGGCTGGACTACGGGGCCGACGACTACATGGCCAAACCGTTCAGCCTGCAAGAACTTGAAGCTCGCGTGCGGGCGTTAAGCCGGCGTGGCATGGGTGCGGCCAGCAGCACCATCAAACATGGCCCCCTGATTTATGACCAGGGCGGGCGCGTGGCCACGATCGACGGTGCCATGGTGGAACTCTCGGCGCGTGAACTCGGCCTGCTTGAGGTACTGCTGCAGCGTGCTGGCCGTCTGGTCAGCAAAGACCAGTTGGTGGAGCGCTTGTGCGAGTGGGGTGAAGAAGTGAGCAACAACGCCATCGAGGTCTACATCCATCGACTGCGCAAGAAAATTGAAAAGGGCCCGATCCGCATCGCCACGGTGCGCGGCCTGGGTTATTGTCTGGAAAAAATTCCAGGCTAGGGAGATGGCCCCCACGCTTGTCGCTGCGCGTTCTGCGCTGCCCCCCGAGGGGGTTGACCTTGCTTGGGGCGGCCCGGCGCTGCGGTCGATGGCCCTCACGCTTGTCGCTGCGTGGTTCGGTTCGTTGTTGACGTGGTAAAACTCTTTCAACGCGAGCAACGCTCGCTGTTTGGCGAAATCCTCGACTGGATGCTGACGCCGCTGCTGTTGCTGTGGCCAGTGAGCCTGGTGCTGACCTGGCTGGTAGCCCAGGGCATTGCGGGCAAGCCCTTTGACCGGGCGCTGGAGTACAACGCACGCGCCATGGCGCAGCTCATCACCATCCGACGCAGCCGCGCAGAGTTTGTGCTGCCACGTCCGGCGCGCGAGTTGTTGAGGGCTGACGACTCCGATACGGTTTATTACCAGGCACTCGGGCCACGCGGCGAACTGCTGGGCGGTGACAAGGAAATCCCCTCGCCCCCCATCGAAGAAAAGGTCCAGATCGACGAGGTGCGCATTCGCGACGACGTGATCAAAGGGTTTGATGTCAAGGTGGCCTACCTTTGGGTCCAATTGCCTGTCGCCGGCAGCAAGCCAGCCCTGGTACAGGTGGCAGAGACGCTTGAAAAACGCTCGGTGCTGGCCACGGAAATCGTCAAGGGCGTGATGCTGCCGCAGTTTGTGATTTTGCCAATGGCGGTGCTGCTGGTGTGGCTGGCGCTGGTGCAAGCCATCAAACCCCTGAACCAGCTTGAAGAGCGTATCCGTGCGCGCAAACCCGATGACCTGAGCCCAATTGACGCGAAAGCGGTGCCCATGGAAGTCACCCCGCTGGTCGAGTCGGTGAACGACCTCTTGATGCGCCTGACTGACTCGATTGCCACCCAAAAGCGCTTTTTGGCCGATGCCGCGCACCAGCTCAAAACGCCGCTGGCGGGCTTGCGCATGCAGGCCGAGATGGCCCAGCGCGAAGGCGCCAGCGCCGAAGACCTGAAACACTCGCTGCGCCAGATTGGCCGCGCCAGCATCCGTGCCACCCACAGCGTCAACCAGTTGCTGGCGCTGGCGCGGGCGGAGAGCAGCGGTGCCGCCATGCCGCGCACCGTGTGCGACCTGGCCGAACTCACCATGTCAGTGGTGCGCGACTGCGTGCCACGCGCACTGGACAAACACATTGACCTCGGTTACGAGGGCACCCAGCCTGGTACACCCAGTTGCACGGTGCTGGGCAACGCCACCCTGATCAAGGAAATGGTGCGCAATCTGGTGGACAACGCCATCAACTACACACCCTCCAGCCTTGAAAAACCCGGCGTCATCACGGCCCGCGTGCTCACCGATCCGTTTGGCCGCACGCTGGTACTGCAGGTGGAAGACTCCGGCCCGGGCGTGCCGGAAGCTGAGCGCGAGCTGATTTTTCAACCGTTTTACCGCGCCTTGGGTACTGAAGCCGATGGCTCGGGGCTGGGTTTGCCGATCGTGCTGGAAATTGCCCAGCAGCACAACGCCAGCGTCGGCATGGAAGACACGCACGCTGGCCGCACGCCGCCCGGCGCACGCTTCATGGTGCGCTTTACCGCCGCCAGTGAAAACGACTCAAATTAGCCTCATTGGCCGTTGCCGTTGCAAGGCAAAAGCACCTGTCCCGCCAATGCTGCACGAACCGGCGGCAGTTGCTTTTGCAGCACCTCATCCACCGCGGGCAAACGCAAGCGGTAGCCCTGGCCAGTGGGCAGCTCCTGCACCACACGGGCCGTGCGCACGCCGCGCTGCATCAAAGTCTGCAGCGCGGCGTCGGCCTGAGCCTGCGATACAAACGCACCCAGCGACAAGCCCGGTGCCAGTGCCGGGTTGCTCAAAGGCTCGAACGTCAGGCGCAGGCTCGCCAGCTCGGCACGCTTTTTGGCCAGGTCTGCCGCATTGGCATATTTGCCCAGGTAGATGATCCAGCGCGGGGGCAAGCTCACCTCTTCAAGCACCCACGACTGGGCCGGCCACGAAGTTTCCAGCACAGTGCGCAACGCCGCAAGCCTGGCCTCATCAAGCACCGCAGACTGCAGACAAACCGCATTGGGCGACTGCACCGGCGTTGGCACCTGGCTGGCCTCTTGTTCACTGATGAGTTCAATGGCCTCGGGTTTGATTTGCTGCGTCAAGCGGTGCGGCTCATGCTGCGGCGTGGGACCCCAGCCGTACGCCAGCAACCAACCCTGCCCCCAGGCAAAGTAAACCCCGTTCAGCAACAACAAAAACAACACGAAGGCCCGCAGCATCACAGCACCCACTCACAGGTGGTCATAGCTTGGCCCTGGCTGCGCGCGCACACTGACCTCAGAACTGGTCACACGCTGCACACCTTGCGTGGTGCGAACCAGCAAAGCCCCCGTGACATCCACGCCTTGCGCGATGCCCTGCAACCCATCGCTCAGCGTCACCGGCACCTGGGCCAGCGCGTCACAGGCATTGAATGCCGCCTGAAAAGGGGCAAAACCGCGCGCTTCAAAGGCCTGCAGGGCTTGCACCAGTGGCGCTGCAATGATGGCCAGGACTTGCGCTGCGTCCACCCCGGGCAACAATTCCGTCAGTCCGACCGGTGCCGTGGACAAATCTGTCACCGCTGGCGTCTGGATGTTGACGCCCACACCAATCACCACATAACGGCTGGTGCTGGCGTCACCCCAGTTGGCGGTCTCAATCAAAATGCCAGCCAGCTTGCGGTCGTGCCACCACAAATCATTGGGCCACTTAAGACAAATGTCTGGATGCAGGCTTTGCGCCACACTCAAGCCCACCGCCAGCGACAGCCCGGACCAGTCGGCCGGTGCCAGTCTCACCCCCAACGAAAACGTCAACGCGGACGGCTTGTTGCCCCCAGAAACTGCACCACTAAGCCACTGGCGACCCATGCGGCCACGGCCTGCAGTTTGTTGCTCGGCCACCAGCAACACCGGCTCCAGGCGGCCAGATCGGGCCCGGCGCATCAGCTCGGTGTTGGTCGAATCCACCTGCGGCAACACTTCCACGGTAAAGCCTGGCAGCATGGGCGCCACCGCCTCCCAAATGGACTCGCTAGGCCAGCGCACAGGGGTCATCATGGTCAGCGGCGTTTGCGTTTGGGCGCCAGCAGCGTGCCCCGGCAGGCATCCGCCTTACACCAGCAGGGGTACTCAGCCTTGAGTTTCGGGGTGTAGCGCTCGTCAATGATCAGGCCGTAGTCGTAATGCAGTTCTTCGCCCGCCTTGATGTCGCGCAAGGCCTTAATGAAGATGCGGCCGTTTTGCTCATCGGCCTCGCAATTGCCATCGCATGAATGGTTGATCCAGCGCGATGAATTGCCACCCACCAGCCCGTCGATCACCCGGGTCTCGTCAATGTGGAAATAAAACGTGTGGTTGGGGTTGCCAAGGTCATGCGGGTGGCGCGCCTGCGCTTCCTCCCAGGTAATGACCTCACCGACGTATTCAATGATGGTGTCGCCCTTGGCGATGTCTTGCACGGCGTACACGCCTTTGCCATGAATGCCGGATTGGCGAACCTGAATTCGCCGGGGCGATGCCGGGCAGGCAAGCGTTCGTTTGGCAGGTTTGGCGGACGTTTTGTTGGGCACGGTCAAAATTTGGTATCGTGAACTCGTATGGGTGCGCGTGTGCGTGCCCACCTGTGTGTGCGCCCGTGTGTGGGCGCGAGAAAAGGGATTGTAGTCAGATGAAAACATTGGTCATTGCCGAAAAACCTTCTGTGGCGCAAGACATCGTGCGCGCCTTGACGCCCGTGTCAGGCAAATTTGAGAAACACGACGAGCATTTCGAGAACGACACCCATGTGGTGACCAGCGCGGTCGGCCATCTGCTGGAAATCCAGGCGCCGGAAGCGTTTGACGTGAAACGTGGCAAGTGGAGTTTTGCCCACCTGCCAGTGATTCCGCCGCATTTCGATTTGAAACCGGTCGACAAGACCAAAACACGCCTGAATGCGGTGGTGAAACTCGCCAAACGCAAGGATGTGGACCAACTCGTCAACGCCTGCGACGCGGGGCGCGAGGGCGAGCTGATCTTTCGCCTGATCGAACAATACGCCGGTGGCGCCAAACCTCTGGGCAAACCCGTGAACCGGCTGTGGCTGCAGTCGATGACGCCACAGGCCATTCGTGACGGCTTTCAACACCTGCGCAGCGACAAGCAGATGCAACCGCTGGCCGATGCCGCCCGCTGCAGGTCGGAGGCCGACTGGTTGGTGGGCATCAATGGCACACGCGCCATGACGGCCTTTAACTCGCGCGACGGCGGTTTCTTTTTGACCACCGTGGGCCGGGTGCAAACCCCCACCTTGAGCGTGGTGGTGGAGCGTGAGGAACAAATCCGCAAGTTCATCAGCCGCGACTTCTGGGAAATCCATGCCTCATTTGCGGCAACAGCCGGTGATTACCCGGCCAAATGGTTCAACCCCGCGCACAGACGAGACGCCGAAGACGCCGAGAAAAAGGCCGATCGCGTCTGGAGCCAGCGCGAGGCGCAGGCAATTGCCGATGCAGTGCGCGGCCAGCAGGCCAGCGTCACCGAGGAAAGCAAACCTACTTCCCAGGCCAGCCCGCTTCTGTTCGATTTGACCAGCCTGCAGCGCGAAGCCAACGGCAAGTTCGGCTTCAGCGCCAAAACCACGCTGTCGATCGCGCAAAGCCTGTACGAGCGCCACAAGGCCTTGACCTACCCGCGAACCGATTCACGCGCCCTGCCCGAAGACTATGTGCCGGTGGTCAAGCAGACCTTCGAGATGTTGGCCGACTCCGGCATGAAACACCTGGCACCCCATGCGTTGACGGCACTCAACAACGGCTACGTGCGCCCAAGCAAACGCATCTTTGACAATGCCAAGGTGAGCGACCACTTTGCCATCATCCCCACGCTGCAAGCGCCCAGCGGGCTATCAGAAGCAGAGCAAAAGATTTATGACCTGGTGGTGCGCCGCTTCATGGCGGTGTTTTTTCCCAGCGCCGAATACCAGGTCACCACAAGAATTTCGACTGCCGTCGGCCACAGCTTCAAAACCGAGGGCAAAGTGCTGGTCAAGCCGGGCTGGCTGGCGATCTACGGCAAGGAAGCGGCCGACGAGGTTGAAGGTGGCAAGGATGGTGACAAGGGCCAAAGCCTGGTGCCGGTGGCCCCAGGCGAACAGGTGAACGCGCAAACGGTGGATGCCAAGGGCCTGAAAACCCGCCCGCCCGCGCGCTACTCTGAAGCCACCCTGCTCGGCGCCATGGAAGGCGCGGGCAAAACCGTGGAAGACGATGAACTGCGCGAAGCCATGCAGGAAAAAGGCCTGGGCACACCCGCCACCCGCGCCAGCATCATTGAAGGCTTGATCTCCGAGGCCTACATGCTGCGCGAGGGCCGCGAACTGATTCCCACCGCCAAGGCGTTCCAGCTGATGACACTGCTGCGTGGCCTGGACGTGCAGGAACTGACCAAAGCCGAACTCACCGGGGAGTGGGAATACAAGCTCAACCAGATGGAGCACGGCAAACTGAGCCGGAACGCCTTCATGGCCGACATTGCCGCCATGACCGAGCGCATGGTCAAAAAAGCCAAGGAATACGACCGCGACACTGTGCCCGGTGACTTTGCCACCTTGGCCGCACCCTGCCCCAACTGCGGCGGTGTCGTCAAGGAAAACTACCGCCGCTACACCTGTACCGGTGCCGATGGCAAAAGCGACGGTTGCGGCTTCTCGTTTGGCAAAACGCCGGCTGGGCGCACCTTTGAAGTAGCTGAGGTTGAGCAGTTTTTGCGTGACAAGAAAATCGGCCCATTGAGTGGCTTTCGCTCAAAGGCAGGCTGGCCGTTCACCGCCGAGATGGTCATCAAGTTCGACGAGGAAACCAAAAACCACAAACTTGAGTTTGACTTTGGCGACGACAAAAAGGGCGAGGAATCGGGCGAGTTGATTGACTTCTCAGCCCAGGCGTCTTTGGGCGCCTGCCCCAAATGTGGGGCCAAAGTGTTTGAGCACGGCAAAAACTACGTGTGTGAAAAATCCGTACCGACTGACGCCCAGGCCACACCCAGCTGCGATTTCAAAACCGGCCAGATCATCTTGCAGCAACCGATTGAGCGCGAGCAAATGGTCAAGCTGCTGGCCACGGGCAAAACTGACTTGCTCGACAAGTTTGTGTCGATGCGCACCCGCCGCGCCTTCAAGGCCATGCTGGCCTGGGATGCAGAGGCGGGCAAGGTCAACTTTGAGTTTGCACCGAGCAAGTTCCCACCGCGCAAAACTGCTGCCAAGCCTTTGACCAAAGCCTCCGCAGCTACTAAAAAAGTAGCTTCTGGTGCAACACCGATAAGGGCTACAACCTCAAAAGCTTTAAAAGCGCCAGCCAAGAAGGTCGCCAAGACCGCCGCCGCCAAAACGCCACGCAAAGCGCCTGCCGCAGGTGCTGGATCGATACCGAGCGCCGAACTGGCAGCCGTGATCGGCGCCGAGCCTATTGCTCGCGCCCAGGTCATCAAGAAGCTGTGGGACTACATCAAGGCCAACAACCTGCAGGATGCCACCAACAAACGCGCCATCAACGCCGATGCCAAGCTGCTGGAGGTGTTTGGCAAACCGCAAGTCAGCATGTTTGAACTGGCGGGGATTGTGGGTAAACACCTCACTTCATCGTCCTCGGAATAAGGAGCAACGTGTTGGCGCGCGCTCAAATTTGACATCAAGATGTCACGCTTTAGACTTAATATCTGCGCTTCAGGTCCGCGCGCCTGATCCGTTTCAGCTCACTTTTTTAACCCGAAGGACTCACCCATGAAAATCCGCTATTCATTGCTCACCGCTGGCATCGTTGCGTTGGGTGCCGTTGGCACAGCCACCGCACAAGAAAAATCCTTTCGTTTACTGACCTGGGCGGATTACGCACCGGCTGATGTGGTGGCGCAGTTCGAAAAAGAAAGCGGCTACAAGGTTGAGCTGACCCTGTCCAACAACGAGGAAATGATTTCCAAGCTGCGCGCCACCGGCGGCGCCGGCTTTGATCTGGCCCAGCC
>JBBQZG010000108.1:0-11509 GCA_038207945.1 Burkholderiales bacterium | reverse complement strand
GCGCAAGGGCAAGAAGGTCACCGTGTACCTGACTTCCCAGGCCCCCACTTTCGGGCTGCGCGAGTGGACGGTCAAACGCGGCGATGAGGTGACCATCATCCTCACCAACCTCGACAAGGTGGAAGATCTGACCCACGGTTTTGCGATTCCAAAGTACGACATCAACTTCATCGTTAACCCGCAGGAAACCAAGTCGGTCACCTTCATTGCAGACAAGCCGGGCGTGTACTGGTGCTATTGCACCAACTTCTGTCACGCGCTGCACCTTGAAATGCGCTCGCGCATGCTGGTCGAGGCTTAAAAAAGCTCGCTCGGGGCAGTGCGGTCACCGGGCTGTGCTGCCCCTTTTATTTGTTTGGATATCCGATGCTTTTGCCGAAATTCCGCCTTATTGCGACCCTATGGGTCGCACTCATTGTTGCGCTGACAAGCATTTCTCCAGGGGCGCACGCGGCATCGGGCACCTACGAGGCAGAACTTCCGGCTGGCCTGGCAACCGCCACGGACATGTGCGCGCTGTTGCCATGCAAGGACGTGTTCCCAGGAGCCACCCATTTTTCCGAGCGCAAGGGCCAGCCGCCGTACGTCGAGGCCTACGACAAGGCTGGTAAAGACGGAAAGCTGCTCGGCTATGTGATGCTCTCGACCGACATCACCGATACACCGGCTTACTCAGGCAAACCCGTGGTCACGCTGATCGGCATGGACAAGACAGGCCACTTCGTTGGTGTCAAGGTGCTCAAGCACTCCGAGCCTATTTTGCTGCTGGGTATTCCGGAATCCGCCCTGCTGAAATTCAACGACCAGTACCTCGGTAAGTCGATCGCTGACAAGATTGAAATTGGCCAATCACGCCCCGACGAGGACGTGGTGGGACTCGACGCCATCTCCGGCGCCACCGTCACGGTGATTGCGCAAAACCAGGTCATGATGGCCTCGGGTTCGGCTGTGGCGAAGCAGGTTGGCATTCTGGCACCTACCGTGCGCGAGCCAGCGCGCTACAAAGTGACTGGCGATGCGCTCACCTGGAACGAACTGGTGGAGCGCGGCGCTGTGCAGCACCTGCGCGTCATGCCTGAACAGCTGGGCCAGGAACGCGGCACCACCCCCTTCATCGAACTGTGGTTTGGCGACCTCAGCCACCCCGACATTGGCAAAAATGTGCTCGGCGCCGCCAGCTGGGGCAACCTCAAGCTGCAGCTCAAAGAGAACGAACACGCGATCTTCATCATCCGCACCGCCGGACGCGAGTCGTTCAAGGGCTCGGGCTTTGTGCGCGGTGGCCTGTACGACCGTGTGCAGGTCAGGCAGGGCGCTGATTCGTTCACTTTCCGCGACCTCGATTATTTGAACCTTTATGGCGTGCAAGCCGCAGGCTCGCCCAGCTTCAACGAATCAGCCATCTTCATCATCCGTTCCCCGGCGTTTTCAGATGCCTACCCCTGGAAGCTGAGCCTGCTGGGCAACCGCGTCGATCGCGCCACCGGCGCCCGGAGTTTCACCAGCTTTGACACGCCCTACTGGCTGCCTGCGTCCATGCTCGAAGGGGGCCGACCCAAGGTGGTTGAGCCTGATGCGCCTTGGGTCCGCATCTGGAAATCACGTGCGGTTGAAATTGGCCTGTTCATCGTGCTGCTGGTGGCGGTGGGCGTGGTCTACGCGTACCGCGAGCGGCTCACACGGCTCTCAACTCACAAAAACAAGTGGCCGGTCAACGCCTTCAAGTACACCGCCTGGGGCCTCTCCATCGTGTTCGTGGGGTTCGGCGTCATGGCGCAGCCTTCCATCACCCAGGTGCTGACCTGGTTCCATGCGATTTTGTTCCAGTGGACCTGGTCGCTCTTTCTGTCTGATCCGTTCATTTTCCTGTTCTGGATCTTCATCATCGTCACTGTGTTCCTGTTCGGACGCGGCCTGTTCTGCGGCTGGATGTGTCCGTTTGGTTCGCTGTCGGAGGCCATTTTCAAGGTGGCGGGCGTGGTGGGACTCAAGCGTTTCCAGGGGCAGGTGCCCCAGCGCTGGCACGACCGGATGAAATGGCTCAAGTACATCATCTTCTTTGGCCTCATCGCGGTGTCGATGTTCTCCATGGGCCTGGCCGAAAAGCTCTCCGAGGTCGAGCCCTTCAAGACCACCTTCCTGGTTGGCATCTTGAACCGCCCGTGGCCTTACGGTCTGTTTGTGGCTGCGATCCTGGGCCTGTCGATCTTCATCGAGCGACCTTACTGCAAGTACATTTGCCCGCTGGGCGCATCGCTGGCCATGCCCAGTACCTTCCGCTGGTTTGGCCTCAAACGCAAGCAGGACTGCAACAGCTGCAAGGCCTGCGCCGTGGGCTGCGGCGCACAGGCAATCGACGCCGATGGCCGCATTGACCACCGTGAATGCCTGCACTGCCTGGACTGCATGATTTTGTACACCGACACCAAGGGCTGTCCGCCGCTGGCCAAAGAGCGCAAGCGCCGCGAAAAGGATGGCCTGGAAATGACGCCAATCGGCAAGAACGGCTATTTCATCCCAATCTACCCCGCCACCAGCTTCACCGAGCAGATCAGCGCAAAGGCTGTGAACGGTCCTGACCCGCGCATGCCCACGCCGCCCGTGCTGCCCGCGCACAAGAATGGCGCACATGGCCTGCAGTGGTTGTGGCTGGAAGTGCGCGATCACCTGTGGCCCTGGAGTGCCGATGGCTGGCGCTCGCAGCGTGCACTGCAAATGGCGGGCATCTCGCTGGCCATCGCGGCCACGGTGGCCTGGGTGATGAATGCCATGGGCACCTTGTCTTCTGGCGCCATCATTGGCTGGTGGTTTGGCTGGAGCGTCTATGAGGTGCTGATCCGCCTGTCAGGCAAGCGATACGTCAAGGACGGCCTGTGGTGGCGCGACCACTACCGCCAGGCCGGCGTGGTGGACATGGTGAGTTATGTTGGCTTCAAGAACCTGATGATTGGCGCCGCGTTGTTCCTGGTGTTCAAGTCGATGGGTTGGCTGGTGCCATGAAGCGCTTTGTGTGCGCTGCGGTCTGCGCCGCAGCGCTGGACCTGACGGGCCTGCCTGCGCTGCATGCCGCCACAGTGGTGGTGCAGCCGGGGCAGGACCTGCAGACCGCCATTGCCAGCGCTGCGCCCGGCGACGTGATCGAGGTGCAGCGTGGCCACTACCGTGCCAACCTGCTGATTGACAAGCCGCTGACGTTGCGCGGCCTGAACCGGCCCACCATCGATGGCGGTTTGACGGGTGACACCATCCGCGTGACAGCGCCAGACGTCACGATTGAAGGTTTGATCGTGCGTGATTCTGGCAGCAGCCTGCAAAACCAGAACGCCGGCATCTACCTCTATCCCGGTGCGCACCGTGCCGTGGTGCAGCACTGCGACCTGACGTACAACCTGTTCGGCCTGTGGATCGAGAAGGTGAAGGATGTGCGCATTGAACGCAACACCATCACCGGCAAGCGCGATTTCAACTCGGCGCAGCGGGGCAATGGCATCCAGCTCTACAACACGCAGGGCGCGAAAATCATCGACAACAACATCAGCTTCGTGCGCGACGCGCTCTATGTGGACGTGTCGCACCACGCGGTGTTCCGGGGCAACAAGTTGCACCACAGCCGCTATGGCTCGCACTACATGACCTCCTACTACAACCTGTGGGAAGACAACGACAGCTACTACAACCGGGGCGGCTTGGCACTGATGGAGGTACGCGAGCAGACCGTGCGCAACAATCGCGCCTGGGGCAACTCCGACCACGGCATCATGCTGCGCTCGGTCCAGGACTCGGTGGTCGAGGGCAATGTGGTGGCGGGCAACAACCGAGGTTTTTTCATCTACGACGTCGAGTATGTTGAGCTGAAAAATAACCTGGTGGTGGACAACGTCGTGGGTGTGCACCTGTCAGCCGGCTCGACGCGCAATGTGGTCGAGGGCAACGACTTCATCGCCAACCGCGAGCAGGTGCGCTATGTTGGCGCGCGCGATGAGGTGTGGGGCGCCAAAAGCGGCAACCACTGGAACAATTACCTGGGTTGGGATCGCGATGGCAATGGCCTCGGCGATGTGCGCTACGAGGCCAATGACATGGTGGACCGGCTGAACTGGCGCTACCCCAGCATGAAACTGCTGCTGGCCAGCCCCGCAGTACAAGCCCTGCGCCTGGTCGGCCAACAGTTCCCGATACTGCGCGTGCCCAGCGTGGTCGATCCCAAACCGCGTATGCAACCGAACAACAAGCAATGGAGTGAGTGGCGTGACAAACATTACCCTGGCCAGTAACCCGCCGGATTTGGGCGGCCCCGCGATTCAAGCGCGCGGCGTTGCCAAGTACTACGGTGCCCTGCACGCGGTGGACGGTGTGGACCTGACCGTGCAACGTGGTGAAATATTTGGCCTTATCGGTCACAACGGCGCCGGCAAGAGCACACTCTTCAAGATGATGCTGGGGCTGATCGAGCCCAGCGCGGGCGAGATCCTGATCGATGGCGCATCGGTACGCGGGCGCGACTTTCGGGCCGCACGTCGCCACATTGGCTACCTGCCCGAGAACGTGGTGCTGTATGACAACTTGAGTGGCCTGGAAACGATGCGTTTCTTTGCCAAACTCAAGGGCGCGCCGAGTGCGCAATGTGCGCCTATATTGGCACGGGTCGGCTTGGCGCATGCCGCAACGCGGCCGTTGCGAGAGTACTCCAAGGGCATGCGCCAGCGTCTGGGGTTTGCCCAGGCACTGCTGGGCAAACCCAGCGTGCTGTTTCTGGATGAGCCTTCCAACGGCCTGGACCCGCAAGCCATACGCGACTTCTACGCGACATTGCGCGGCCTGCGCGATGACGGGGTCACCATCCTGATCACCTCGCACATCCTGGCCGAGTTGCAGGAACGGGTGGATCGACTCGCCATCATGTCGGCCGGCAAAATTCAGGCGTTGGGCAGCGTGCAGGAATTGCGCAACCAGATGCACCTGCCGCTTTGCCTGGCATTGCGTTTGGCGCCCGTCGATGTGCTGGCGGCGCAGCAGCTGGTCGCCCATCTTCCGGCAGTGAGCAGTACACCGAGCGCAGATGGGCTGCGGATAAGCTGCCCGCGCGAGGCCAAGATGGCCGTGCTGGGCGCGCTCATGGGCCTGGGTGCCAAACTGCTGGATCTGAAAATCCAGGAGCCTTCGTTGGAAGATGTTTTTTTTGGTTTTTCGGATTGAGGTAACACGATGGAACTGACCCAAATCCTGACACTGGCCGCGAAAGAATTCCGCGACCGCATACGCAATCGCTGGGTTCTGGCCGTGGCCCTGGTGTTCACTGTGTTCTCGCTGGTGATTGCCTACTTTGGCGGCGCCCAACAAGGCCAATTGGGCTTGCGCTCGATCGAGTTCACCATCGCCAGCCTGGTCAGTCTGGTGATCTACCTGATTCCGTTGATCGCCTTGTTACTGGGCTTTGATGCAGTCGTCGGTGAACGCGAACGCGGGTCGCTGGACCTGTTGTTGTCTTTGCCCATCACGCGGCTTGAGTTGTTGCTTGGCAAGTACCTGGGGCTGGCGGCGGCGCTTACGCTCTCTACGTTGGCGGGCTTTGGCTTGGTGGCGATCTTGCTGTTTCAGCAGTTCAGTTGGCCGGGTTTGTACCACTACCTGGGGTTCATGATCAGCTCGGTGCTGCTGGGTCTGGCTTTCCTGAGTCTGGCGGTGCTGATGTCGGTGATCGCACGTGAGCGCACGCGCGCCTCGGGGCTGGCGATTGCACTGTGGTTCTTCTTTGTATTGGTGTTTGACCTGCTGCTGCTGGCGGGGCTGGTGGGCACGGGCGGCGCCTACGGTGGCGACGCATTCGCATACATGTTGCTGCTCAACCCGGCGGATGTGTTTCGCATTCTCAATGTGTTTACGCTCGAAGATGTTCGCACCTTGTATGGCCTGGCCAGCATCGTGCCGCCCGCCCTGGCCAAGCCCTGGCTGATGGGCTCGGTCATGTTGGCCTGGATTGTTGTGCCGCTTGCACTGGCACGTTGGAGATTTAAATCATGAAATTCACCTGTTCCTGCCGTCGCCACACCCCCGACGACGAAACCTGCGGCGAGCGCCGCCAACTGCTCGGTCTGGCCGTATGGGCTTCGCTGGGAGCGCTGGGCGGGTTGGCCGCTTGCAGCGACCGATCCGGCGAACCCCTGGCGTTGGTGCCGCTAGAAATCGGCGCATCGACCACCTGCGAGTTGGATGGCATGCTGCTGCTCGACTACCCCGGCCCCAAGGGGCAAATTCACTATGCCGGTGCGCCCGCGCCGGTGTTCTTTTGCGACACGGTGGAGCTGTTCAACACCATGCTGCAGCCCGAACAGGTGCGCAAGGTGCTGGCTGTGTATGTGCAAGACATGGGCAAAGCCGACTGGCAACAGCCACGCGGGAATTGGATGGACGCCAAGAGCGGTTTCTATGTCTTGGGTAGCAAACGCCATGGCTCGATGGGGCCGACGATCGCCAGCTTCGCGCAGGAGTCTGATGCCAAAAAATTTGCCGGGCAATGGGGCGGCAAAGTGTTGCGCTATGCCGAGGTCAAGCCCGAGATGGTGGACCTGAGCGGCGGCGCGCTGCATGACAGCAAGATGTAGTCGTGATGCTGCGTCTGCCTGCACTCAAACCGCTGCACTGGGCGAGCCTCGCTGGCCTGGTGCTGGTGGTGGCCGGCCTGCTGTTCACGCCCTGGCGCACCTCGTCCTCTGATGCCGCCCTGCTGGCGGCAGCTGGCGAAGTCTGCATAGTGGCACCCCCAACGCCCTATGACCCCAAGTCAGGCCTTGGCCTGCATGAAGCCCGAACGGTGCCCGCAGATGTGCGCTGCCCGGTGTGCGGCATGTTCCCGGCACGTTCACCGGACTGGGCTGCGCAAAGCATTTTCGATAACGGCGACACGCAGTTCTTTGACTCGCCTGTCTCCCTTTTCCTCTACCTGCAAGACGTGGGGCGCTACACCCGTGGCCGTCAGGCCAGCGAGATCGCAGCCAGTTATGTGAAAGATGTCAGCAGTGGTGCCTGGATCAATGCGCATGAGGCCTTTTATGTCAGTGGCTCGAACGCGCTGGGCCCCATGCGCGCAGGCAATCTGCCCGCATTCGCCAGCGCGGCTGCGGCACAGCGTTTTGCCGGCACACGCGGCGGGGTGCGGCTGCAAGCCTGGCAGATCAGCCCGAAATTGCTTCAAGACCTCGGTGGTGAACGCCGCCACGCACACCCGACGCCGCCCGGTTAACCCTGATTCCGTGGTCATGCGCCAGGCCTGCCAACCACAGCCGCTGGCTACCCGACGTGTCCCGGCACCCGCCAAGCAAACGCAATCCATCGCGCATTCCCTGCCCCACAGAATCAGTCGGCCCACGACTGCAAGCAGTGCAATCGTTTGAAGCAAAATCAGCCTCTAGCCCTTTTCCATAAACGGCCTAAAGCTACAATAAATGTAGCTAAATCAAGCCGACAAGGGTTTCAGCAACTCCGCCAGATCGCTTTCACTGAACAGCGGCTGCTTGCGCCCGACCGAGCCGCTGTACATGCTTTCGGCCAACGCGGCTTTGCGCTCCTGCAGCGCCAAAATACGCTCTTCAATCGTGCCCTGCGCCACCAGCTTCACCACCCACACGCTTTGCGTCTGGCCAATGCGGTGGGCACGGTCGGTGGCTTGGGCTTCGACCGCCGGGTTCCACCAGGGGTCAAAGTGGATCACGGTGTCAGCTTGCGGCAGATTCAAGCCCACGCCGCCGGCTTTCAGGCTGATCAGAAACAGCGGCACTGCGCCGCTGGTGAACTTGTCGATGAGTTCGTCGCGCTTCAGGCTTTGGCCGGTGAGCTTGACCCACTTGAGATCACGCTTTTTCAGTTCAGCCTCAATCAGTGTGAGCATGCTGGTGAACTGCGAAAACAGCAGAATGCGCCGCCCCTCTGCCAGCATCTCGGGCAGCATCTCCATCAACTGCTCCAGCTTGGCCGAACTGGTGACTTTTTTGGCGGCATCGAGCTTGAGCAGATGCGGGTCGCAGCAGACCTGACGCAGCTTCAACAGTGCGTCCAGGATGGTGATCTGCGACTTGGCCAAGCCCTTGGTGTTCAAGGCTTCGCGCACCGTTTTTTCCATGCCCAAGCGAATGGTTTCGTACAGGTCGGCCTGTTTGCCCGAGAGTTCGACACGCATCACGGTCTCAATTTTGGGTGGCAGCTCATGCGCCACCAGTGCCTTGGTGCGGCGCAGCATGAACGGTGTGACGCGGGCACGCAGCTGGCGCAACACCTCGGGGTCACCCTGTTTCTCGATGGGTTTGCGAAACAGCTCGGTAAAGCGTTTTTGGCTGCCCAAAAAACCCGGCATCAAAAAGTGGAACAGGCTCCAGATTTCACCCAGATGGTTTTCCATGGGCGTGCCAGACAGGCACAGGCGGTGCCGGGTGTTGAGCTCACCCACCACTTCCGCGGCATGGGTGTTGGCGTTTTTGATGTTTTGCGCCTCGTCAAGCACCACCAGATGCCATTGGCCTTGCAGCCAACCATCGCGGTCGCGCGGCAGCAGCGAGTAAGGCGCAATGACAATGTCGTGCTCATGTGTGCTGCCCGTCACCTCGTGTCGGTCTTTGCCATGGATCACCAGGCACCGCAACTCGGGGCAAAAGCGCTCCGCCTCGCGCCGCCAGTTGCCCATCAGGCTCACCGGGGCAATGATCAGCGCGGGTGTGGTCAAGCGGCCGGCGTCTTTTTCAATCTGGATGTGCGCCAGCGTTTGCAACGTTTTTCCCAGGCCCATGTCGTCAGCCAGAATGCCAGCCAGGCCATATTCGCGCAAGAACTGCAACCAGTTCACGCCTTGCTGCTGGTACGGGCGCAGGTCAGCCTTGACGCTTTTGGGCAGTGGCACGTCGGGCAACCCGGCGCGGCCACTGAGGCGTTGCACCATCTCACGCAGGTGCTGTGCACCCTGCCACACCGCACCCTCGCCCAGTGAAGCAGTGGTGCGCATGGCATCCAGGCGCGAGAGTTTGAGGCTGTCGCCAGTGAAATCATGGTCACGGTCGCCCACCAGTTCCAGCAGCGCGCTGAGCCAGGGTTTCAGGTTGTCGGTGGGCAGGCGAATAAAACCACCCTCAGGCTGCGGCAGGTAGACAAAAGGCGGCAGTTCCGGCTCACCGGTGCTGGCATCGCGGGGGCTCATGGCGGCGGCCTTGATGAGCTCGGGCAGCCAGGGCAGGATGTTCTGGCGCTTGCCGTTGATGTCCATGCCCAGTGACAAGTCAAACCAGGGTGAGGTGGCCTCATCCTCCCCCTGAGCTTGCAGGCTGACGTTCAGGGCGTCACCGTGTGTGATCCAGTTTTTCAGGGTGTCGTCCAGCGTCACATCAAAGCCAAATTCACGCAGTTGCGCGTAATCCGTGTCGGCCCACTGCAGCCAGGGCTGCTGCAGCTCGCTCCCCATGATGCCAAAGACACCGTTGCTCCTGGCGGTCAGGCCTAAATTCATCAGGTGCGTGATGGCTTCGAGCTCGGCTTGTGGGTCGCGGTGCAGCAGCAGGCGGCCCTGGACGTTGTCGATCAGCACCGTGGTGCCCTGGCCGACCCACCAGCCGCGGTGTCCAGCGTAGTCAAAGCGCAGCGTGGCGGTCATCAGCCCGGCAAAAGGCACGTCTGCTGGCGACACGGCTACCAAGTGCAGGCAGGCTTTGGGGGTGATGCCGGTCAGCGTTTTGAGCTGCTCCAGCACCGGTGGCAAGGGCAAGGCCCCAAGGCGCTCAGTGAGCGCGGCCTGGTGTTTTTTCAGTGCCGAGGCCTTGAGTGGCGGGCTTTTCAGCAGCACCGCCACCTGGCCCAGGCTCATGCCCTGAACCTGCGCCAGACCACATACGCCACGCTGACTGTCAAGGTACAGCGGCGGGCTGTTCATGCACAACCTGGCCTGTGCCGTGTCGAGCAATGGGCGCAGCACCCAGTTGCTGTCGTCACCAGAAAGCTGGGTGACTTCATGCCACTGCCAGCGCACGTCCAGTGGCGGACCCCACTTGACCGGCAGCACTGGCTGGCCCTTGTTGTCGCCCACGAAGAGACGCCCGGTGCTGGCCGCCTGCTGCAACGCTGTCAAGCCGTATTTGCCGTCTACCGTCACCCTGGACTTGACGCCATAGTTATAAAAATAGCTGCTGGAGGCACCCGGCATGGTGCGCATGAGTTGCAGCACGTCGTGGTCGGTCTCGCTGGCCAGGTCATAAACCGCCTGGCCGCGCTCGGGCTGAAACTTGACCGGCTTGGCCTTGGCCCAGCCGCCCGTGACCTTGGGGTATGACACCACCATTTCCAGCGTCAGCAACGGGTTGGGGCCTTGTGGCGCGGTCACACCCAACAGGTACAAAAACTGCTCATGGCGCTCAGGCTGCCCGGGGCGCTCTGCAGCCAACGGCGCTTTGATGCCACCGCGTTCGAGCTCACCCAGCCAGCGCAGCACCTGATTTTCAGCTTCCAGTTGCGCGGCCGCCTGGCGGCGCGCCAGATCGGCTTGGCGCTGGGCTTCAAGCTCTTGTTCCGTTTGCGGCTTGAAGGGACTCGCGAGTGCGCTCTCACCCAGCACTTGCTGGCCTTTGTAGGCGGCTTTGATCATCAGGGCAATGGCGTGTTTGCACTGGTAACCCACCGGGCAAGTGCAGTCGCTGTCCCAGTCCAGCACGCGACCTTCCGGGCTTCGCTTGACCTCGACCGAGACGTCGTACGGGAGGCGTGCCGTACCGTGCACCTGGCCGGAGAGCAACCACACGTCTTTGAGCGGCTCAATCGCCAGGTCCAGCACGTGCTGGTTGCGGTAGAGGTCAAGGCCACGCGCATAGACGGCGTTGTCGCACTGTTGAGACAGTGATGCCAAATCCAGCCAGAGCCCTGGTGCTTGCCAATAATTTTGCATCAAATAGGCCTCTAGCCCTTATAATTAAACAATACTAAGCTATCTAATGTATAGCTATCAAACAGGGCTCTTGGCGATGTGGGCGGTGTGTTCCATGGCGTGGCCAGCTTGTTGGTCGGCATGGTAGCTGGAACGCACCATTGGACCACAAGCAGCATTACTGAAACCCATCTCGATCGCGGCGCGTTCCAGGTCCTTGAACCCCGCGGGTGAAACATAGCGCATCACGGGCAGATGTCCGGTACTGGGTTGAAGATATTGCCCGATTGTAAGCATCTCGACATCGTGCTCGCGCAGATCGTGCATTACTTCAAGAATTTCCTCATCCTTTTCCCCCAAGCCCAGCATTAAACCTGATTTGGTAGGAATATCGGGAAAACGCGCCTTGAAATCTTTCAATAACCTGAGCGAATGGGCGTAATCTGCTCCCGGACGGCATTGCCTGTAGAGCCGCGGCACAGTTTCCAGATTATGATTCAGCACATCCGGCGGGCAGGCGAACAGCTTTTCCAGCGCAACATCCAGCCTTCCACGGAAATCCGGCACAAGAATTTCTATTTTTGTCTGTGGGGAACGAGCGCGAATCTCGCGTATGCA
>JBBQZG010000107.1:0-11516 GCA_038207945.1 Burkholderiales bacterium | reverse complement strand
CTGTTGACCAAACGCAACAACTTGTTGGTCAGTGCCACATCTTTCAGGATTTCATTGGTGACACTGCTGATGCTTTCCTTGTCGGAACTGGCCATGCTCTGGATGCGCATCACCGAATCAGACAACGCCGGAAAATCAGTTTTGTTGCGCATGCGGCGTAGCAAAAACTCCAGCGTGCTGTTG
Source organism: Burkholderiales bacterium (assembly GCA_038207945.1). GTDB lineage: Bacteria > Pseudomonadota > Gammaproteobacteria > Burkholderiales > Burkholderiaceae_C > Rhodoferax. Next base: position 11,333 of record JBBQZG010000107.1, on the reverse strand, counting down.
TTGCCGCTGCTGGGTAAATCAGCCCTCGCAGCAGCCTCACTTTGCTGCGTTTGCCAGGCCTGCAGCGCACCCAAAAATACCTCGCTTGACGGGTAGCGCTGCTGTGCATCGGGGTGCAGCGCACGCAGCATCACGGCGCGCAGACCATCGTCCAGCGCACCCAGCAGCGCGGCTGGCAATTGCAGCGGTTCAAAGGCGGCACGGTAAATGGCACGGTAGGCATCCGTATCCGGCTGCAAGGGCTTGCCCCACAGTATTTCCGCCAGCATCAAACCAGCGGAATACACATCCATCACTGGCGACACCGGTGCGCCGCGCGCGGCCTCCGGGGCCATGTAAGCGGGGGTGCCAGCCACCGTTGTGCTAACCGACGTGCTCTCCGGGCTGACGCGCTGGGCAATGCCGAAGTCCATCACCCGAGCGCGACCCGCGGCATCCAGTATCACGTTGGACGGTTTCAAGTCGCGGTGCACCACGCCAGTGGCGTGCGCGGCCACCAATGCGCCCAGCACATTGACCATCAGTGCCACTGCCCGGGTCGGGCCTTGGGCACCCTGGGTGGCCAGCAGCTGCGCCAGGGTTTGTCCGGCCACATATTCGAATACCAGGTAGGACTGCTGGTCTTGCACGTCAGCCTCAAACACCGGCACGATGTTGGGGTGGTTCAGGCGGCTGACACTGCGTGCCTCTGCCAGCCATTGGGACAATTCCGAGGCATCCGAACTGCGCACCGGCTTCATCAGCTTGATGGCCACCTCACGTTCCAGCCGGGGGTCAAACGCCAGCCAGACAGTCGCCTGCGCACCCTGGCCCAACAAGCGTTTGAGCTCAAAGCGTCCGAGCTTGGAGGGCATGGCATCGGCCGCGCCGGTGGTCATGCGTTTGAAGGCGGCAAGCGGAGAAAAATCAACCATGGGGTCAACCTGCGCTGCTCTACTTCAGTTGCACTGAACCCGACACCGTGACGTTGACGGATGTCAAGCCAGCCTCCAGGGGCACTGGCGCATCTGCTGCCGCCGTGCGCGCGCTCATTGCCATCATGGGGGGACGACCGCCACCCGTGTCGCCAGCGCTGACATTGGCTTCGATCAAGCTGTAAGTGGCATAACCAAAGCTCTTGGTGGCTTCGTCGGCGCGCTGGCGAAACTGTGCAATGGCCTGACTCTGGGCCACGGCTTCAGCGCCCTGGCGCTGCTCTGGCGTCAGGCCAAAGCTGGCACTTGCGACCGTCAGAGTCTGCAACTTTCCGGCAATCTCACCCATGCGAGCAAAGTCACGGCCCTGCAGCAGCAGCTCAGCCGAACCCTGCCAGCCAGTGATTTTGCCGTTACGGTCGTAGCGCGGTGACAAACCAAAGCGGCCTGTGCGTACCTCGATCAAACCACTTTTGGCCTCGCGCCTGGCCAGCGTCAGCGCGTCGTCGAGCGCCGCCTTCAGCTGGTTTTGCACGGCTTGCGCGTCGGTACCCTCACGTGTTGTGGTCAGTGACAACGTCAGTACATCCTGCGCAACCTGCACGCTGGCGCTGCCGGACAGCGTCACCTTCCGGGTCAACTCGGAAGGCGTGATATTTTGACAAAAAGCAGCTTGAGCCCATATAAAAATGGCGCTGGCAGCTATTGTTTTTAACGTATTTTTCACTCTTTTGTTCCTCAAAATTCGTCAACTGGCGCACAAAAAAATTTGTAACAGCGTGTGAATGTCGACCAAAATTACCTTGAACCCTGATTCAACCACGCAAAATCGCGTTTGTTACAAATTGACTGGACCGTAAGTATGGCTGCAAACCCTGACCGTGTTGACAAAATACTGGTTGTCGACGACGACGCGCGTATTCGCGACCTGTTGCGACGTTACCTCACCCAGGAAGGTTTTGAAGTGCTGCAGGCAGAAGACGGCAAGGCGTTGACGCGCGTGCTGCTGCGTGAGCCGGTGGACCTGATCGTGCTCGACCTGATGATGCCCGGTGAAGACGGGCTGTCGGTGTGTCGTCGCTTGCGCGCAGCCAACGACCGCACGCCCATCATCATGCTGACCGCCAAAGGCGAAGACATTGACCGCATCGTCGGCCTTGAAGTGGGTGCTGACGACTACCTGTGCAAACCGTTCAACCCGCGCGAACTGCTGGCGCGCGTTAACGCGGTGCTGCGCCGCCGGCCACCGGTTGAAGCCCCTGGCTCGCCCTCCAGCGAGGATGAAACCGTGCGCTTTGGCCCCTTCAGCTTTGACCTGGGTGCACGTAAATTGCGTAGGGGCGAAGAAGAGCTGACCCTCACCACCGGTGAATTCGCCATGCTCAAGGCACTGGTGCGCCACCCACGCCAACCGCTGTCACGTGAAAAACTGGCGCTACTTGCGCGTGGGCGCGACTTTGAGCCGTTTGACCGCAGCCTGGACGTGCAAGTGTCCCGTCTGCGCAAGCTGATTGAAGAAGATGCCACGGTGCCACGCTACATCCAGACCGTGTGGGGTGTCGGCTACGTGTTCATTCCTGATGGCAACAGCTAAGTCCCTCGCCGCCCGCTGGCTGCCCGTCGCGCGAAGTGGACCGCCCTCCAACCGGCCAACGTTGAGCCTGTTCTGGCGAACTTTTTTTCTGCTCGCTGTGCTGCTGGCAGGCAGTGTCTGGGCTTGGACTGAAACCCTGCATGAACTGGAATTTGAGCCACGGGCCATCCACACGGCGCAGCAAATCGCCTCGGTGGTCAACCTCAGCCGGGCGGCCGTCATGCACACCGACGCCATTTCCAGGGTGTCGCTGTTCAAAACCATGAAAGACCAGGAGCACGTCACCATTGCGCTGCGTGAGCCCAAAGACCAGTTTGAGCTGTATGAGACAGACGACATCACCAAGCACATCACCCAGGAAATCCAGTCCCGGCTGGGGCCGGATTCGATCGTGGCAAAAAGTGTCAACCAGATCGATGGGCTTTGGGTTGGATTCACGATTGACAAGGACCAGTACTGGCTCCGAACTGACCGTTCCCGCTTTGACGAGCCTGCGGCAAAGACCTGGCTGATCTGGATCCTCACCACCGCTGCCTTGTCACTGACGGGCGCCGCCTGGATCGCCAGCCTGATCAACCGCCCGCTCAAAGACCTGTCGTTTGCGGCCAAGAGGGTCCGTGAGGGCGATTTTGAGGCCAGCAAGCTGGATGAAAACGTCAGCACCCAGGAGATTCGGGCGGTCAATGTCGGGTTTAACCGGATGACGCGCAAGCTGGCCAAGGTGGAACAGGACCGCGCCGTGATGCTGGCCGGCATCTCACACGACCTGCGCACCCCCCTGGCACGCTTGCGTCTGGAGACTGAACTCAGCGTAGCCGACCCGCAGGCGCGTGACGCAATGGCAAGCGACATTGAACAGCTTGATGCCATCATTGACAAATTTCTGGACTACGCGCGCCCGGGCGGCATCAGTTTGCAAGCAGTGTCCCTCAACCAGATGATCGAGACCTGCCTGACGCCCATGCGCAAGCGCAAAGACATGCAGTTCAAAGTGGCACTGCAGGACGGCCTTGTCGTTCTGGCTGAGCCGGTGGAATTGCAGCGGGTGATTGATAACCTGCTGCAAAACGCTGCCCGTTACGGCAAATCGGTTGACACCGGGCTGGCCATGGTTGACATTTCAGCCAGAGCCCAGGACCACAGTGTGTTGCTGCGCATACGCGACCACGGCACGGGCGTGGCGCCAGAACAGCTCAAACAGCTCACCACACCATTTTTCCGTGGCGAATCGGCGCGTACATCGGCCAACGGTACCGGGCTGGGCTTGGCCATTGTGGAAAAAACTGTCTCGCGCATGGACGGCAGCTTTGAGCTGAGCAACGCCAACAGCGGCGGGCTGTGCGCCAACATCGTGCTGCAACGCGCCCACGGGGCGACAACCAAAATGGCCTAACGCGGCCGGTGGTTGTTGAAATTTTTAACCGGTGCCGTGCCGGTCACGCGCGGCGGCAAGCCGGTGTGTTGCGTCAACAACTGGCCCGGCTTGGGCATTGGCGCCGCCTTGACGGCCCCCCCGGCCGTTGAATTTTTGCGCCTGGCACTGGTGTAGCTGCCGTCCAACATGGGCTGGAATGAGGGTATCAGATGGTGCTTTCCGTTGCCAATCAAATCGGCACGGCCCATGCTTTTCAGCGCCTCACGCAGCAGCGGCCAGTTGTTGGGATCGTGGTAGCGCAAAAAGGCTTTGTGCAAACGGCGGCGCTTTTCACCGCGCACCACGTCCACCCGCTCGGCCCGATCGTCGCGGTGAATGCCTTTGAGCGGGTTCAGGTCGGTGTGGTACATGGCGGTGGCGGTGGCCATGGGGCTGGGGTAGAAGGTTTGCACCTGGTCCGCCCTGAAGCCGTTTTTCTTCAGCCAGATTGCCAGGTTCATCATGTCTTCGTCGCTGGTGCCGGGGTGAGCGGCGATGAAGTACGGAATCAAAAACTGCTTTTTGCCGGCCTCCAAGGTGAACTTGTCAAACAGCGTCTTGAACTTCTCGTAAGTGCCCATGCCCGGCTTCATCATTTTTGACAGCGGGCCTTGTTCGGTGTGTTCCGGGGCAATTTTGAGGTAGCCGCCCACATGGTGTTGCACCAACTCTTTAACGTACTCGGGGCTCTGCACGGCCAGGTCGTAACGCACGCCGGAGCCAATCAAAATTTTCTTGATGCCCCTCAAGGCACGGCCACGGCGGTAGATATTGATCAGCGGCTGGTGGTCTGTGCCCAAATTTTGGCAAATGCCGGGGAACACACAACTGGGTTTGCGGCAGGCCGCCTCGATCTCGGGGCTCTTGCAGCCCAGCCGGTACATGTTGGCAGTGGGGCCACCGAGGTCGGAGATGGTGCCGGTAAAGCCTTTGACCTTGTCGCGGATGTCTTCAATTTCTTTGATGACCGAGGCTTCCGAGCGGCTCTGGATGATTCGCCCCTCATGTTCGGTGATGGAGCAAAAGGTACAACCGCCAAAACAGCCGCGCATGATGTTGATGCTAAAACGGATCATCTCCCAGGCCGGGATCTTGGTGGCGTGGTCATGGCTGCCGTTCTCGTCGGCATAAGCAGGGTGCGGGGCGCGGGCGTAGGGCAGGTCAAACACCTGGTCCATCTCGGCCGTGGTGAGCGGGATCGGCGGCGCGGTGATCCAGACGTCACGCGCAGTGGCGCCCGTGCCGTGTGCCTGCACCAGCGCACGGGCGTTGCCCGGGTTGGTTTCCAGGTGCAGCACCCGATTGGCGTGGGCGTACAACACTGGGTCGCTTTTGACCTGCTCGTAGCTCGGCAGACGAATCACGGTGCGGTCGCGTGGCGGCATCACCTGCTTGCCCACACGGGTGGGCAGCGCCGGGTTGTGCATGAAGGTGATGGGCTGGGTTCTTGCAGTTGCTGCCACCGTCGCCATTTCTCCAGAATTTAAGTCTTTTTGACCTCTATCCATTGTGTCTATTGCGTTAGTAGCTATATTTTTAGTAGCATCTGAAGCCGCCTCATTTTCAGCGTCTTCCTTGGCGCATGTGCTGCCCTGGCCTGCGGCCTGCTCGCTGGTAGTCTGATAGGGGTTGATGTGTGACTCCACCGGGCCGGGCTGGTCCACGCTGCTGGAATCGATCTCAAACCAGCCCAGGCGGGTGTCGTCATCTGGCCGGCGCACAAAGGCGGTGCCGCGTACGTCGGTGATTTTCTCAATGGATTCACGGCGGCTCAAACGGTGGGCAATCTCGACAATGGCGCGCTCGGCGTTGCCGTACAGCAGCAAATCGCACTTGGCATCCACCACCACACTGCGGCGCACCTTGTCGCTCCAGTAGTCGTAGTGCGCAATGCGGCGCAGGCTGCCTTCAATGCCGCCCAAAATGATCGGCACATCCTTGTAAGCCTCGCGGCAACGCTGGCTGTAGACCAGGGCGGCACGGTCAGGCCGTTTGCCACCCACATCACCCGGGGTGTAGGCGTCGTCGGTGCGGATTTTTCGGTCGGCCGTGTAGCGGTTGATCATGCTGTCCATGTTGCCGGCGGTCACACCCCAAAACAGGTTGGGCTTGCCCAGAACCTTGAAAGGCTCGGCACTTTGCCAGTCAGGTTGGGCAATGATGCCGACCCGAAAGCCTTGCGCCTCAAGCATCCGGCCAATCACCGCCATGCCAAAGCTGGGGTGATCCACATAGGCGTCGCCGGTAACCAGGACAACATCGCAGCTGTCCCAACCCAGCTGGTTCATTTCGTCTCGACTCATCGGCAAAAACGGGGCCGTGCCCAGGCGCGCCGCCCAGAACTTGCGGTAGCTGTTCAAGGGCTTGGCGGCACGCGGAAAAAAGGAGACGTCAACTGGGGCGTTCATGGAAACTCACACGATGGAAAGGGGGCGAGTGTAAGGTTTTGACGCTCTTTAGACGGCGAGAAGGGGTACTGACCCATCCGCTCCGCCATCACGGCCCAACAGTGCAAGCCGGAAACAACCCCGTGAGGTCGCCTTTGCTGCGACCTGCTCAGGTGGTCACGTTGAACACGGCAACCGCTTTTGACAAAATTTGCGTCTGCCCTTTCAGGCTTTCGGCGGCGGCGGCTGACTGTTCCACCAGTGCTGCATTTTGCTGTGTCATCTGGTCAAGCTCAATGATGGCGGCATTGACGGCCACAATGCCGTCCGACTGTGCTGCAGACGCGGCGGTGATCTCGCCAATGATGTCGCCCACTTGTCTGACCGAACCCACAATTTCATCCATGGTGCTGCCCGCAGCGAACACGAGGCGCGAACCCGATTCAACCTTGTCGACCGACGCGCTGATCAGGCTCTTGATTTCCTTGGCAGCCTCGGCGCTGCGGCTGGCCAGACTTCTGACCTCACTGGCGACCACCGCAAAACCCCGTCCCTGCTCCCCTGCACGGGCGGCTTCCACCGCAGCATTCAGCGCCAGAATGTTGGTCTGAAAGGCAATGCCGTCAATGACACCAATAATGTCCGCGATTTTCTTGGAGCTTTGGTTGATGTCATCCATGGTGCTCACCACCTGACCCACCACCTGGCCACCTCGTGCGGCCACTTCAGCGGCCGTGGCGGCCAACTGGTTGGCCTGACGGGCCGCATCCGCTGATTGCTTTACTGCACCCGTCAGGTCGTCCATACTGGAAGCCGTGCGCTGCAAATTGCTGGCAGTCTGCTCGGTGCGCACGCTCAAGTCCTGGTTACCCGCGGCAATTTCGCTCGAGGCCACTGAAATACTCTGTGCGGCCAAGTGAATCTCACCCATAGTCGATTGCAGCGACAGCGCTAGCCGTTTGAGCGAGTGCAGCAAACTGCCGTCGGGTGCCGCTGGCATATTGATGGCCAGATTGCCATCGGCCAGCGCCGACAACGCATCACTGGCCACCGATGGGTCGCCCCCCAGCACATTCATGGCTGTGCGCTTGATCCAGACAGTAAAGCCAACGCAGGTGGCCACACAGATTGTCGTCAGCAAGCCAGTAAGCCAGGCACCCACAATGAGGTAGTCAACAATGGCTTGAGTGGCTTCAGCCTGCGCCCTGCCCTGCAACCACAAGGCCCCAACAACAACAGCGGACCCGGCCCCAGCCACCATGGCGGTAGGCACCAGCATCGATAAAACCAGTTTTTGCGTGTAGTTCAAATGGGGACTCCTAGGACCTGACTGATGTTTCTGTACCTCAGCATATTAGCAATTAAGGATCATTACGGCGTAAATAAAAGTGTCTTTAGCGACATGGATGCCGCAGTTGGCAAAAAAAACTGCTTCTCAATCGGGTTTGAAATATGATGAAAAAATATTTGTCTGTCTTCTTCTTGAGATTCATCGGCAGTTTGGAAGGTATTGTGAGCAATTTATCCTGAAAAACAGCACGGCTTTTTTATCTAAAGGCTCTGGTAACTTATGCAACGACGAATTTTCCTCAAGCAAATGACCACGGGTCTGTCAGCGGGTGTCACTGCAGCAGCCCCTGTTTGGGCTGCCGATTTGGCGCCGATTCGGCTCAATTTGCCAGGCCCGCAATCGCTGCCATTTTTACCGCTTGAACTGATTACAAGACTGGGCTTTGACCGGGCGGCAGGGTCGCACCTCCAGTTGCGTTACTTTGCCAGTGGCGTGTTGGCTTTGGAGGACATGCTGGCGGGTAATGCACACTTTTCAGCACACGGATTCTCTGTGCTGCCAGGCATGCGACACAAAGGCAAACTGGCCGTGGCAGTCGCCCAATTGTCAGGACACGAGGCGCCAGCAGCCTTACTGGTCAGGGCCGATTTGCCATCAAAACCCACGCGTGTCAGTGAGTTGGTGTCGCTCAGCATCGGGGTTTCCAGCGGCACGGTGAGCAGCAAAACCTATCTCCAGATGATTGGCGAGCAAATCTTGAAGGCCAATGGTGTCGCAGCAGACGCGGTTCGCTGGGTTCCAATGGCGCAAAACTGGGAAAGCGTCAAAGGCGCACTGGTTTCAAAGTCAGTCGATGCGATCTTGTGTGAGGAGCCCTTTACCTCGCGCGCGGTTGATGCTGGCTTGGCCAGGCCCTTGTTCCGCATGAACAACCCAAAGGACCTGGCGCAATTGCCCGGCAGCGGGCACCTGCGCGCAGTGGTGACGGCCGCACCAGCCAGTTTGCTGGCTTTGGCCGAGAGCGGCACGCGCCTGTTGCGCATGATTGACCAGTCTCTGGACTACATCAAGCACCACACCCCTGCGAAGATCGTCGATGTGCTTGGCATTTCAGAGGCCTCAGGGCGGCGGGAGTTGGTGGCTATCTTGGGGCAATACAAAGGTCTTTTCCCGAATGACGCCCGTTTTTCAGCCACCACACTGCAAAGCACCGCGGTGTTCCTGCATGCCATCGGTGCAATGGCCAGCCCAGACCGCGCCGGGATGGCCATGCTGATCGATGACCGCTGGACCGGGCGCAGCCAGTGACGTCACGTTTTCCCATGCACACCTTGCGCTGGCAGGCGGGTGTTCGCCTGTTGCTGGTGATGGCGTTGCTGGCCATGGGCATCATGTTCGTCGGGCTAAACAGCTATCAGGAGCGCCAAGGCCGCGAGGTCGAGCAGAAGCAAGTGAGCCTACGGGCATACTATCAGGCAACGCTGCCGCGCGTGGAGGCAGACTGGCAGAAGCAGGCGCAGCAAACCCGTGCCCGCATTGAATTTTTGCGTATTCTGGAGTCCAGCAGCGACACAAGATGGGCGCAGCTCACCACGTTCCTCAATGCCCAGGGTGAGTTTTCTGACTTTGCTGCGCTGCTGGTGGTGTCGCCACAGGGTGACATCTTGTTCCGTTACGGGCCGGACGCACAGGCAGTGACGGCGGTGGCGCCAATGGTCAGCGCAGGCTGGCATGCCGATGTGGCGCGCCTCGAACTGTCCCGGGTGCTGGCCACGCCCCTCTGGATGGGCGCGCAGGGACAAGGCCAGTTGGTGTTGCTGCGCAGCCTCAACAATTCCACACTGAATGCGTTGGCCGTGCCGGAGGTCAGCCTGATTGCCATAGCCAATGGTGTCGGGCTCTCTGCAAGCCACCCGGACGCCATCGCTCGTATGCGTCAGGGTCGCCTGGCCACGGGTTTGGTGACCGCTGATAAACAGCCACCCGTGATCCAGCTCAGTGTGGCCTGGCCAGGGACGGCCAACGAGGCTGAACCAAACGCTGGGCCAGCGCCCACACTGGTGGTGCAAAGCGAGTTCCGCGACAGCTATCCCCTTGCTGAGTTTTTGCTCAGACCGGCCGTTGCCATCATCATGGCACTCACCCTGATCTTATTGGGCCTGGGTGGCTGGTTACGGCGCACGGTCGGGCGAATCGAGTCCATCACCGCGGCGGCACGTCAATACAACCTGAGTGGCGACGCAGCGCTTGCGGAGCGGGCCATGCCACTGCTTCGCACGCGGCCGGATGAAATTCAAGAGGTGGGCGTGGCGCTGCTTGAGCTCATGCGCTCTGTAGACCAGCGCGACCAGGAGCAGCGCAACTACCTTGACACGTTGGCTCTGCTTGACGAAGCGGTGCTCGAACTCGATTGCAATGGCGTAATTCGCCGCGCCAGTGCGGGGTGGCAACGCTTGACACGACGGGGTGAAGACGCCACGGGTCGTGCCTTCGCCGAGTATGTTCATTGTGATGATTCGACGGTTGTGCATGAACTCTGTGATGCGTTTGGTCGCGGCGACAAGCAGCAGGGGCACATCCGGGTTCGCTTGCGCGGTGAACACACGGACCAGGAACAGTGGATGGAATGCCGTTTTGTGACCCGTCAGGACGAGGCCGGTGTGGTGGTCGGTTCACGAGGGATCATGCGCGACGTGACACAAAACCATGCCTATGAGAAGCAGATTTCTCACATGGCCCTGCACGATGCCCTGACCGATCTGCCCAACCGTGTGCTGCTCGAAGACCGCATCAAGGTGGCGTTGCGCATGGCACGACGCAGTGGGAAGCGTGTGGCAGTCTGCTTCATTGATCTGGACCACTTCAAGAATGTCAATGACAGCCTTGGCCATACTGCGGGCGATCAGTTGCTGAAGGCATTCGCCCAGCAGGTGAAGATGCAGATGCGTGAAGGCGACACACTGTCGCGCTGGGGTGGTGATGAGTTTGTGCTGCTGTTGCCAGATATGGATGGCGCGTCAGATGTGCGCCAGGTGCTGAACAAAATCCTGGAGGGATTCAAAGGCCCGCTGCGTCTGGAGGACACTGACTTGGTGCTCACTTTCAGCGTCGGTGCGGCGCTGTTCCCGGACGATGCACAGGACATCGAGTTGCTGCTGTCCCAAGCTGACCGAGCACTGTTTTACGCCAAAACGCAGGGGCGCAATCAGGCTTGCCTGTTTGGGGAAATATCTGCCACGGGTGACGGTAAAACCGAGCTGTACCTTCAGCAAAAACTCGCTGAAGCCGTGTCCAACCAGCGCATTGAGGCCTGGTTCCAGCCCGTGGTGGACGCCCACACCGGCCAATGTGTCGGCGCCGAGGTGCTGGCGCGCTGGCACGACTCCACACACGGCTGGGTCAGCCCGGCCACCTTTATTCCCATGGCCGAGAGCCTTGGACTGATCCGTGATCTTGGCCAGCAAATCTGGTTGCAGGCGCTGGACGCCGTGCAGGCCTGGCGCGCCGAGGGGCACGCATTGACCGTTGCGGTCAACGTGTCCAAGCGGCAATTCTTTGCCCGCGATCTGGTCGAACTGTTGTTGGCGCAACTGTCCCAGCGCGGCCTGAAGCCGCAGGACGTGGTGCTTGAAATCACCGAGAGCATGGCAACCCAGGATGCCGCAAAAACGGTGGAACAACTGACTGCGCTGGATCAGGCCGGGTTTGGTCTTGCGGTGGATGACTTTGGCAC
>JBBQZG010000106.1:0-11613 GCA_038207945.1 Burkholderiales bacterium | reverse complement strand
AAATTGTGCAGGCCGCGCACCCGGTGCCCGACGCGGCCGGGCTGGCGGCCTCGCAGCGCATCGCCCAACTTGTCACGGGTTTGACGGCGGATGACCTGGTGATTGCGCTGATTTCCGGTGGTGGCTCGTCCCTGCTGGTGGCGCCCGGCGAAGGCCTGACGCTGGCCGACAAACAGGCGGTGAACGCCGCGCTGCTGGCCAGCGGCGCCACCATTTCGGAAATGAACTGTGTGCGCCGCCATCTTTCCAGCCTCAAGGGTGGGCGCCTGGGTGCCCTGTGCCACCCGGCGCAATTGCTCACCTTGCTGATTTCGGATGTGCCGGGCGACTCACCGATGGACATTGCCTCTGGCCCCACCGTGGCCGATGCCACCACCTGCGCGGATGCCTTGGCCATCGTCCAGCGCTACCAGATTGCCATGCCCGACGCCATGCGCCAACTGCTGGAGAGCGGCGCCGGTGAAACCGTCAAACCCGGCGATGCCCGTCTGCAACACAGCAGCGTGCGCATGATCACGGCACCCCAAATTGCCCTGGAGTCCGCCGCCCAAGTGGCCCGCGCGGCTGGCATCACGCCCTACATCCTGGGCGACAGCTTGGAGGGCGAGGCGCGCGATGTGGCCAAAACGCTGGCCGGCATCACGCGCCAGGTGGCCTTGCGCGGCCAACCGTTCCAGGCGCCGTGTGTGCTGCTCAGCGGCGGCGAAACCACCGTGACCCTCCGCGGCAAGGGCCGCGGTGGGCGCAATGTGGAGTTTTTGCTGGCGCTGGCTGTGGCGCTGGGCGACCTGAAAGGCATTTACGCCTTGGCGGGCGACACCGATGGCGTCGATGGCATTGAGGAAATTGCCGGCGCCTTGTTCACCCCCGACACCCTGGCCCGTGCCTGGGCGCAAAGCATGAACCCGCGCGTTTATCTGGATCAGAACGACGCACACAGCTTTTTTCAGGCCCTGGGTGACGCGGTGTTGACCGGCCCGACACTGACCAATGTGAATGACTTTCGGGCGATTCTGATCAATGCCGCAGGATAAAAAACGCGCCTGGGCGTTGCCTGTGAAAATAGGGGTTTTCCACCTTGGCATCTTGCACCCATGAAACCCATCATTCGAGCTTTCTTCAGAACCCTGCGCATCGTGCTTGGCCCCTTCATGCAGATGTGGGAGTTTCTGACCCGGCCCAAGGGCGTGGTGCGCGCGCCCGCAGCGCAGCAGGCGGTTGACCAGCAATGCCAGAGCATGGTGCTGTACCAGTTCACCACCTGCCCGTTTTGCATCAAGGTGCGCCAGGAAATGCGGCGCTTGTCGCTGCCGATTGAGCGCCGCGACGCGCAACACAACCTGACGAATCGGGACGACTTGCTCAAAGGCGGCGGCGCCTACAAGGTGCCTTGCCTGAAGGTGACTGATGCCGACGGCCAGAGCCAGTGGATTTACGAGTCTGGCGCGATCATGGCTTACCTGCGCAGCCGTTTCGCGGTGGCGTGACCCAGGCCAGGTTCAGCAGATGCGCGGCAGCTGCTCGCCACTGAGCCAATCCACCACGCGGCGGCCACCAAACTTGGTGGCCATCTGCACAAAACAGTGCTCGTCTGCCATCACGGTGCCAATCCGTTGTGCGCCTTGCCCCAGCGGATGCGCGCGCATGGCAGCCAGCAGGGTGTCTGCCACCTCAGGCGCGCACAGGGCGATCAGCTTGCCCTCATTGGCCACGTAAAGCGGGTCAAGCCCAAGCAATTCACAGGCCGCCTCCACCTGCGGCAGTACCGGAATGGCGGCTTCTTCAATCACCATGCCGACCCCCGACTGGCGCGCTATTTCGTTGAGGGTGGTGGCCAGACCACCGCGCGTGGGGTCGCGCAACACATGCAGCGTGTGGGGGTCAGGCAGGGCATTCAACATGGCTTGCACCAGCGTGTGCAGGGCGGCGGTGTCGGATGCAATCGCAGTTTCAAACTCCAGCGATTCTCGTAAGGACATCACCGCCACGCCGTGTTCTCCCAGGGTGCCCGACACCAGAATCACGTCGCCCGCCTTAGCCTGACGGCCATCAATACACAGCCCGGGCGGTGCCACGCCCACCCCGGTGGTGCTGATGAACACACCGTCGCCCTTGCCTTTTTCCACCACCTTGGTGTCTCCGGTCACGATGGGTACACCCGCCTCACGCGCCGCAGCGGCCATCGATTCCACAATGCGTTTCAGATCAGCGAGTGGAAAGCCTTCTTCAATGATGAAACTCGCGGCCAGATAGAGCGGCTGGGCCCCCGACATGGCCACATCGTTGACCGTGCCGTGCACCGACAGGCAGCCAATGTCACCGCCTGGAAAGAACAGTGGCGAGATCACATGGCCATCGGTGGCCATGACCAGCCGGCCTTGCGACGGAAATGGCAGCAAGGCACTGTCGTGGCCCTGGCGCAGGTAGTCGTTGTCAAAAGTACGGGCAAACAGTTCGTCAATCAGTTGGGCCGATGCGCGGCCGCCAGCACCGTGCGTCATGTCGATGTGACCGTGTTTGAAATCGATCGGGCGCAGGTAATTTTTTTGCGAGGACATGGCCAATGGCTTGAATTATTTTGCTATTTTTTGAGTAGCTGCTTGCGCACTATCTGATTCGGCTACAGCCCGAAATCGTCCATAAGAATAGTGCGCGGCACAGGCCCCTTCATTGGACACCATGCACGACCCCATGGGGCTCTCAGGCGTGCACACGGTGCCAAACAGTTTGCAGTCGGCCGGGCGCTTGACGCCGCGCAGAATCGCACCACATTCACATTGTTTGTGGTCGGGCACGCTGGCGTAGTGCAGGTCAAACTTGCGCTCGGCGTCCCAGGCGGCAAACTCCAGGCGAATTTTCAGGGCGCTGGTGGGCACCTGGCCCAGGCCGCGCCACTCAAAACTCTCACGCAACTCAAACACCTCGGCCATGATTTTTTGCGCGGCCTGATTGCCTGTGGCGGTGACCACTCTGGAAAACTCGTTTTCCACCTCAGCGCGCCCGCTGTTGACCTGGCGCACCAGCATCAAAATGCCCTGCATCACATCCAACGGCTCAAAGCCGGTGATCACCACCGGCTTGCGGTAGGTCTGGGCAAAGTGCACATAGGGTTGCGAGCCAATCACGATGCTGACATGCGCCGGGCCAATGAAGCCGTCAATCGGAATGCTGCCGATCTGACGCGCCTCGGCTGAGGCCAAGATGTGCGTGATGGCTGCAGGTGTCAACACATGACAGCACAACACGCTGAAATTGGCCACACCACGCGCCTTGGCGTCGCGCAGCACCAGCGCGGTGGGCGGGGTGGTGGTCTCAAAGCCGATGGCAAAAAACACCACTTCGCGCTCAGGATGCTGCTCGGCCAGCTTGAGGGCGTCAGAGGCCGAATACACCATGCGGATGTCGGCGCCACGTGCCTTGGCCTTGATCAGCGACAGGCCATCAGATGCGGGCACACGCATGGTGTCGCCATAGGTGCACAAGATCACGCCGCGGTCCAGCGCCAACGAAATAGCCAGGTCAACCCGGCCAATCGGCAACACGCACACCGGGCAGCCCGGCCCGTGGATCATGCGCACATTGGGCGGCAACATGTCGGCAATGCCGTAGCGCGAGATCGCATGGGTGTGGCCGCCACAAAACTCCATGAAGTTGTAGGCGGTGCCGGGCCGCACCTCGGCGGCGATGTTGGCGGCAATGTGGCGGGCCTGCTGGCCGTCGCGGAATTCTGTGATGTATTTCATAGCACCTCGCCCAAGTTCTGTAAGGGCTGCAGGGTGTTTTTAGCCTCAGACAGTTCGGCAAACAGCGCCAGCGTGCGCTGCGCCTCGTCGGGGTCGATCTTGCCGATGGCGTAACCGACGTGAATGATCACGTAGTCTTCCACCTGGGCATCGTCCACCAGGTCAATGGACACCTCTTTGCGCACACCGCCCAGATCAACGACGGCGCGCAGGTTGGGCAAGAGTTCGACCACGCGGGCGGGAAGGGCTAGACACATGATGAAGTCTCCTCAAAACTTTAATTAAAACAGGCTGTAGCCCTTGTTTAACATGCGTATACAGCTATTTTATTAATAGCAAAATGACCAGTCTCAACACCTGGGTGAAATGGGAACATGGGAGATGGTTGGTTTGTTCAGGTTTCTAGGTTCAATACGTAAACAGCGTCTGCATGACTTCCAAGATGGTCAACAGCGTGGTGTTTGCAACCGCCCCTCGCTTCTTTAACAAGCGCGTTTTGTCCACAGAACGCAGTTGATCCAGCAAAACAAGCCCCGTGGTTCCCGCGTGAACAATATCTACCCGAAATGGCGCAGCAAAACCCTTGGAAGTCATGGGCGCAATGATGACGGTGCGCAGGTGGTCATTGAGTTCAGCGGGTGAAATCACCACGCAAGGGCGCGATTTTTGAATTTCGCTGCCCACGGTTGGGTCCAAATTAACCAGCCAAATGTCGCCTCGCTGCACGGCGGCTGGGCTGCTGCGGGGGCCTACCATGCCAAATCAGCGTCGTCGGCATTGGCAAACTCGCCCATACGCAAAGTGTCGTCTGCGTGTGCTGCTATATTTTTTGCGGCATCGCCCCAGCCCGCACGGGGGGATGCAAGCGGTTTGATCACGATGCTCCCGTCTTGCACCGACAAGTCCGCCACCGCCTTCCCAACCAGCCCGACCTGCGCCAGCATGGGTTTGGGTAAAAGAACACCTCGACTATTGCCAAAGGTACGAAGAGCGATTTGCATATCAATCCCTAGTGTTGGTTAGAACATTATTGTAACTTTTGAGGCAAAACGGTGTCACGGGAACCGAAAAGCAATGGCGATGGGGTCGTCCAGAGAAAGCCATACCCAAAGCAGAAGTGCCCGGCGCTGCGTGGCTTTATCGTTCAGCGTCCGTGTGGGCGGCCGAGTTGGGCGCAGTTGATTCCACGGGCAGCATTTCAGACAGCAGGGTTAATGGGGCAATGTCCCGCTGGTTGGGCCAAGTGACCGCGCCAAAAATAACGCCCACCCGATTGAAATAATGCACGTCCCGAAGTTCGCGAAAAACGCCGTGGTCGAGATAGGGGTCAAGTCAAAAATGCCCTTGCGCCCATTCTCAATTTCGACATAAATCCGAAAGTCCGGCAGCGGTTTGACAATTTTCACATCCCAATACATGGTGACCTCCTCAAAGTGGTTCGATTTTGTAAGGGTTGCAATCCGGGCAGGCATTCACTCGGCATCGCCCTTTGGATCGACCGTACATGCTTGGATGTCGTATGTTGCGTGCTCATTGTGGCTTGTCGCCTTTAAGTTGTCGGAGCAAGTCATCGCCAACGGAAATGGTGATCCCAATGCGATCAACACCTGTAACAACGTCTCCAACGAGGCAATCATCGTGCAGGGCAGCTTGGACTGTCTCCTGATCTACCCCTACCTCAAGCAAATAGGTTCGCCTATTTAGATCCCACTTGACCCAGTTGAACGAAAAGGCAAAAAGCTCGTGTTCTGCTTCAAGTAGAGGCGGCAGACGTGCGAGCTCGTCCACGGTATAGAAGTCTGCTGGAGCCTTGTCAAGTTTCTGTTCGTTGCACGCTCTGCAGAGTGACACAAGATTGCCCGGAACTAGATGTCCACCTAGCGCCATGGGCACATGGTGGTCCATACAAAGATGAGGTGGTGCGTCGATCTCTTGCTTTTGCTTCTCTGGTTTGCCACACTTGAAGCAGCAATTGCCAAAGTGCTCAAAAAATCGACGTTTGTACAGGGTCTCAATTTCGCGTAGTCGATATGGACGGAAGAGTTCCCGCTTCTCTTTGTTGCGTTGCCCTGGATACTTTTCTGCGCTTTTGCGTGCCATGGAAGTGTCACCTTCAGGTTGCTACGTCTTCTTCGGCTTTCGGCGAGACTGAGTTGGCGAGGTGCATAAATACTTTGCAATAAATTAAATAGCATCAAGTGTCCATTTCACCTGCACTGCTGCCACATTTCCATGTATTTTTTCGCCCAACCTCGTGTTCAGCGCCTGCTCAGCCACCCAAGCCTGCCCCAGCGCTAGCCCGGCATCGCCGCATGACAGCTTTTGGGTTTGCAGCACATTCAGTCCGGCGTTTGACAGTTGCGCCACGATGCGCTGGGTCAGGACGCGGTTAAAGAAACACCCGCCGCCCAAAGCCACATCGCTCAGCTGGTGGCGGTGCGCCTGGGCGATGGTGTGGGCGCACAGGGCATCGGCCAGGGTCAGGTGAAAGCGGGCGGCGGCTTCTGCCACGGCTGCCGGGTTTTCACGGTCCACGTTGATCAGGCCTGACCGCAGCAGCGGGCGCAGATCGATCTGGCCGTCGGGTGTCACAGCCCAGTCGCTGGTGCGGACTTGCAGCGTGTGATCTTGCAGGTACTGCGCTGCCGCCTGCTCCAGCGCGATGGCCGCCTGGGCTTCCATCTGCTGGCGCACCGATAAACCCAGCAGCCCCGCTGCCGCATCAAACCAGCGCCCGGCGGCAGAAGTGCGTGGGCAGTTCAGGCCACGTTGCAACATGGTCTGGACGGTGCGCGCCGCCAACTCGCCAACCACCGGGCCAACGCGGGGCACGATCTGCTCTGCCAAACCGCAGGCGTGTAACGCGGCAGCCGCCATGCGCCAGGGTTCGCGCGCGGCCACGTCCCCGCCGGGCAGCGCCAGTGGCAGCAAGTGGCCAACGCGCTCAAAGTGTGCGCCGTCAACCCGCAACACTTCGCCGCCCCACGCCGTGCCGTCGGTGCCCAGGCCGACACCATCCAGCGCCAGGCCTAGCACCGGGCGCGCAAAGTCGTGATGTGCGGCATGCTCGGCCAGGACAGCGGCAATGTGGGCGTGGTGGTGTTGCACGGCAATGGCTGGCACGCCTTGTTCCTGCGCCAGCCTCAATGCCAAATGGGTGCTGAAAAAGTCGGGATGCAGGTCGTGTGCCACGGCATCGATGTGGCCGCCGGACTGCTTCAGCAGCACCTGCACCGACGCCTCCAGCGCCACGCAAGCCTGCGGGTCTGACAAATCGGCGTGGTTGGCCGACCAACACACGGCATCGGGGACTGTGGTGTCGAGCAAACAGGCGGCATTCTTCAGGAATGCGCCACACGCCAGAATGCGCGCCATGCTGTTCAGGCCTTTGCGGGCTGCGCAGTGATGTGCGCTTTGGCCTGCGCCAGCTCGGCCTCTAGCTGGGCAATGCGGGCGTGCAAGGCATCGGTAGCGTGGTGATGTTCGTGGGGGTGCTCGTGCTCGTTTTGCAGCAGCCAGTCCAGCCAGGCGCCCATGCCCTGGCCGGTGGTGGCAGAGAGCTCCAGAATTTCAATGCCGGGGTTGACGCGGCGGGCGTAGGCCTTGCAGCGTTCCACATCGAATGACACGTGCGGCAACAAGTCAACCTTGTTCAAGATCATCAGCCGGGCGGCGGCAAACATGTCGGGGTATTTGAGGGGTTTGTCTTCGCCTTCGGTGACGGACAGGATGGCGACCTTGGCCTTCTCGCCCAGGTCCCACATGGCGGGGCACACCAGATTGCCGACGTTTTCTATGAACAACAGCGTGGGCGCAGCGTGAGGGTGATCATGGCTGTGGCCGTGGTGCGGTTCTTCATGCGCGTGGTGGTGCGCGGCATGCAAGTCCAGCCGCGAGAATGCCTCGGCCACCATCGGTGCGTCCAAGTGGCAACCTTTGCCGGTGTTGATCTGGATGGCAGGCGCACCCGTGGCGCGAATCCGATCCGCATCAAAACTGGTCTGCTGGTCGCCTTCAATCACGGCCAGGGCCACGTCAGGACGGCGTTTTTTCAGGGCCTCAATGGTGGCGCACAGCAGCGTGGTTTTGCCAGAGCCGGGGCTGGACACCAGGTTGTAGGCGGTGACGCCGTGAGAGGCAAAGTGGGCCCGGTTCTGCGCCGCCACCACATTGTTGGCACCCAGCACATCGGTCTCCAGCTTGATGGCGCGCGCCTGGCTCATGCCGGGCACCGACACCCGGGCCTCCCCGGCACCAAAATGCAGGTCGCCGGTGGCGGGGTGCACCGCCACGTTGGGGTCCGACGGGCTGGCCGGGGTGTGACTGCAACCGCAAACGACACACATGTTGTCTTCCTTTTTACTGTGAGTGAAATTAGATGACCTGCAACTCCATGACCCGCAATTCTGTCCCACCGGTGGCTTGCAGCCCAAAGTCACCGCAAATCGGACAGGGGTCGAGCCGGGAACGGATTGTCACGCTCTGGCCGCAGGCCATGCACCGGGCCGTGGCTGGGGGCTCCTCAATGTCTATCGTGGCGTGTTCAAGGCAAGTGCCTGGCGCGATGGCTTCGAGTGCAAAGCGCAGTGCTGAGGGCTCTACACCGCTCAAGGCACCGGCCTCCAGGCGCAAGTGGATGACGCGCTCAAACGGATCGCGTTCACGGGTTTGCTCCAGCAGGCGCAGAATGCCGCCCGCCAGACTCAGTTCATGCATGTGTGATCTCCTTGAGCGTGCCCAGTGCCTGGGTGGTCAATGGCTGCGCGCAAAAAACACCGCACTCATCACCAGCCCGGTCACGATCACGCCCACGCGCACCCACTGGGTGGGCAAGCGTTTGGACCAGCGGGCGCCAAAAAAGCCGCCGGCGGTGGCGGCCACCATCATCAGCACACCTTCACGCCAGGCAATGGCACCGGCCAGCACAAATGCCGCCACCGACAACCATGACAGCACCAGCGAGTTGAGGTTTTTCAGCGCATTGGCGGTGTGGATGCGTGACTCGCCGGTGGCGCTGTAGAGTGCCATCAGCAAGATGCCCAAACCCCCGTTGAAATAGCCGCCATAGATGCAAGTGACCAGCAAGCCCGGCTCGCGCCACTTGGCCAGACCAGATTCACCGTGCGCCGCGCTGCTGGCGCGCCGCGCAATGGCCGGGCCAGCGGCAAACAGCACGGTGGCAAACAGCAGCAGCCAGGGCACGATGCCCGAGAACACCTTGGCCGGGGTCACCAGCAGCAACAGCGCACCGACGACACCACCAAAGGCTGAAATCGCCATTTCGCGCTTCAGGCGCGGCAGCGGCACGGCGCGCAATTCCGGCCGAAAGCCCAGCGTGCTGCCCAGGTAGCCGGGGCTCACCGCCAGCGCGCTGGTGGCATTGGCCATGATCGGTGGCACGCCCGTGAAGATCAGCGCAGGCAGCGTCAAAAAGCTGCCACCGCCGGCAATGGCGTTGAGCACCCCCGCGGCAAATGCAGCGCTGGCCAGCAGCAGGGAAGTGGTGAGCAATTCGGACGGCATCTGACCATTGTCACCGTGTCAGTGCGCCAGCCGAAACCGCGTGCCCCGAAAGTTGAAGACCGAGCTGTGTGGCCTGATTTCTTCAACCGTGACTTCAGGTGCCACCAGGCTGCCTTGCGGCAGTACCTGGTTGTTGACCAAGAGAAGCCGCTGTTTGGGGTCGTCGGCGTACACCGTGCCGGTGACCTTCAGCGCGGGTATTTGACTGCGCACGGCGTCGGGCAACTCGCTCAGCAAGGGTATGGCCGCCGGTGCTGGGGGTGGGGCGGATGCCTGGGTGGTTTGTGGCGGTAAGGCGCTCGACGGGGCTGATACTTTTGGGCTTGCTGCACGCGCTGTTTGCTTCAGCACGGGCAAGGCAGGCACAGTCGGGGCAATCGGGGCCATCGGGGCCATCGGGGTCGTTGGCTCTGGCGCTGAGGGCACCGGCGCAGGTGCCGCCACCGGTGTCGGCACAGCCACCGGTGCGGCAACAAGTGGCGCTGGCGCAGGCATGCGGGGCACCTCTGCCGACGTGCGCCAGATCCACAGTCCTGCGGCCATGGCCCCTAACGTCACAGCAACTGCCATGAGCCACCAGACCCGGTTTTGTGAATCGGCTGGTGCTGCGCTGCCTGTACCGGGCAACTGTCGGGCGTGCAGACCGGGCACTGCGCCTCGGCTGCGTTCGGCATCGGCACGTTTGAGGGCATCGAGAATGTAAGACATGGGTTTAGTTGGGGTCAGTTTGCAGACGCGGCTCGGTCAAACCCAGGGCGCGCTCGATTTGCATGAAGGTCAGGGGTCCGGGCAAACCGTCGGGGTCCAGCCCCTGGGCGCGTTGAAAGGCACGCACGCGGCCTTTCAGATCAGCGTTCAATACGGGCGCAGACCTGGCCGCCACAGGCGCCAGCGCGCCCTCGACGCGGGCCAGTTGCTGAGCCAGCGCGACAATAGCGGGCCCTGCGCTGCCGTCGTTCAAGGCGGGTGTGTAACCAGTTGGCGGTTTCCAGTAAGTGGCAAAGTCGCCCTGCCAAAGTTGGCCAAGCGACATCAACCCAACGGCATGGCGATTGGCCCCCATCTGCAAGGTGGCAGCCTGATCAGAAAGCCCTACCAGCACGGCATAAACCACTGGGGCATTTGCAGGCCGCAGCGTCAGGATGCCTGGGCGGCCGAGCTGTCGCAATTGCAGCAGGGTCAGTTTGATGGCTTGGTGGCATTGCAATTGCTGCAGGGCGGCTGCCTGACAGGGGTCACCGCTTTGTGCGGGCAATTTCCATACTGAGGCGAGTTCACGCCAGGCCATTTGGATGTCGCGCGGCAGCGTCGGTAGCAGGGCCGTGGCGTCTTCAAGCGGTGCGGTGGCCGACAGGCGCGGCGGTGTGGCGGTCTGCATCATGGGCAGTTGGCTGGCTGGGGTGACACTTGGCACAGCTGGCGTCGTGGCTTTGGCAATTAACGTTGCTGGCGCGGCGGACTTGGCCGAGGGCGGTGGCTTGGTTGCCTCAGGCCACAGAAAGAACCCAGCCAGTGCGGTGCCTGCCAGCACCACCAGCCCGGCCAGCGCGGCCGTGGTGCGCGGCGTTGCCCAGGAGGGTGTGCGCCCACCGTCCGGGCCGAACACCTCGGCGGCGGCTTTGTTGACCATGTGTGTGTGAACTCGCTGCTGGCCATTCGCCCAGGCACCCAGCAGGGCGCGCCCACACAGCAGGTTGATGCGCCGTGGCACACCATGCGCCAGGTGGTGAATGCGCGCCAGCGCCTTGGCACTGAACGGCAGGGCGCCGGTGAGGCCTGCCACGGCCAGGCGGTGTTCGATGTAGTGCGTGGTCTCGGCCTGGTTGAGCGCATCCAGATGAAAGCGCGCAATCACACGCTGCGCCAGTTGCTCCAGCTCAGGGCGCGCCAGCATGGCGCGTAATTCAGGCTGGCCAATCAGCACAATTTGCAGCAGCTTGCGCTCGTTGGTTTCCAGATTGGTCAGCAGGCGCAGTTGTTCCAGCACATCGCTACTGAGGTTCTGTGCCTCGTCGATGATCAACACACAGCTTTGTCCGTCAGCGTGGCTTTGCAGCAGAAAGGCATTGAGCGCGTCTATGTAGGCCTTGGCGGTATGCGCTTGCGCGGCGCCCACGGCCAGCGTGATGTGGAATTCTTCGCAGATGGACTGCAGCAGTTCGATCACCGAGAGCTTGGGATTGAAGATGTAGGCCACATGGCAACCGACTGGAATTTGTTCCAGAAAGCAGCGACAAATGGTGGTTTTGCCGGTGCCGATGTCACCCGTAAGCAGCACGAAACCGCCGCCGGTGCCCGCCGTCGCATGGTCGTTGCCTGCCACTCCGTAGAGCAGGTGCGCCAAGGC
>JBBQZG010000105.1:0-11627 GCA_038207945.1 Burkholderiales bacterium | reverse complement strand
TCGATCTCTTCGCCGACCTTGATGATGCCGCGCTCGACCCGGCCCGTGACCACGGTGCCGCGGCCAGAGATGGAGAACACGTCTTCCACGGGCATCAGGAACGCGCCGTCGATGGCCCGCTCAGGCTGGGGGATGTAGCTGTCCAGTGCGTCGGCCAGCTTCATGATGGCCTGTTCGCCGAGTTCGCCCTTGTCGCCTTCCATGGCCAGCTTGGCGCTGCCGTGGATGATGGGGGTGGCGTCGCCGGGGAAGTCGTACTTGTCGAGCAGTTCGCGCACTTCCATTTCGACGAGCTCGAGCAGCTCGGCGTCGTCGACCATGTCGCACTTGTTCATGAACACGATGATGTAGGGCACGCCGACCTGGCGCGCCAGCAGGATGTGCTCGCGGGTCTGGGGCATGGGGCCGTCGGCGGCCGACACGACCAGGATCGCGCCGTCCATCTGCGCCGCACCGGTGATCATGTTCTTCACATAGTCGGCGTGGCCCGGGCAGTCGACGTGCGCGTAGTGGCGCTTGCCGGTCTCGTACTCGACGTGCGCGGTGTTGATGGTGATGCCGCGGGCCTTTTCTTCGGGCGCCGCGTCGATCTGGTCATAGGCCTTGGCCTCGCCGCCGTACTTGGCCGCCATCACCGAGGTGATCGCCGCCGTCAGCGTCGTCTTGCCATGATCGACGTGGCCGATCGTGCCCACGTTGACGTGGGGCTTGGTACGTTCGAATTTACCTTTTGCCATTTCAATAGCTCCTGGCTGAAAACTGCAATGTGGACCTGATGCAAAAACCGAGGGTGGTGCCCATGGCGGGAATCGGACCCGCGACCTCCCCCTTACCAAGGGGGTGCTCTGCCACTGAGCCACATGGGCATCGGTACGGGCTTGGTGGCTGATGAAGGCAACCAGCAAGCCCGTAACGACAACACTTAAAAGATGCTTTTCGTGGAGCGGGAGACGGGAATCGAACCCGCGTCATTAGCTTGGAAGGCTAGGGTTCTACCATTAAACTACTCCCGCATCGAGGCTGAACCTGTCAACCCGATAGCGCCCTACGCTTTGCCTCAGCGCTGCATTTAACAATTCATTGGTGGAGAGGGCTGGATTCGAACCAGCGTACTCGTAAGAGGGCAGATTTACAGTCTGCTGCCATTAACCACTCGGCCACCTCTCCACGGTCAGCCGCCGATTATGCCACCGAATCAGGCGACTTGCCAAGGAATTTGGCTCTTATCGAAATCTGCCCAATCAATTTGACGCCCGCCGTGCAACTGCAAAAATCGATTTGCCAGGGAAAAGTGGCTGCAGCCCACAAAGGGCTTGGGCGGGCGCAACGCCGACAAAGGCGAAGGATGGTTAGCCGTCAGAATTAACACTGAGGGAGCCTCTGGGTCGCCCTCCGCTTGGATCAATGCCTGCCGCGCCTGCGCATGCGCACCCCAGAGCATGAAGACGACAGGCTGATGCCGCCGCACCACAGCCCTGATCACCGCGTTGGTCAAACCATCCCAACCCATGCGCGCATGGCTGGCGGGCTGCCCGGCTTCCACCGTCAAACAGGTATTGAGCAACAACACGCCTTGCCGGGCCCAACCCGCCAGCGAGCCCATCAAAGGCGCAGCTTTGGCCCTGACCTCAGGATCGCGGACCAACTCTTTGAAGATATTTCGAAGGGATGGCGGCAAGGCCACGCCCGGCGCCACTGAAAAGGCCAGTCCCTGCGCCTGACCCGCACCGTGGTACGGATCTTGTCCGAGGATCACCACCTTGACGTCTGCCAAGGCGGTCAACGCCAGAGCATGCAAAGGTTGGGACGGAAAAATAGTGGCGCCAGCATCCAACCTTCGCTGGATCAAGCTTGCCAGTCGCAGGCCCTCGGGGCTCGCCAAAAATTCATCCACCAACCCGCGCCAATCTGGCGCAACCGGCCAACGGTGTGGCGCCCAGACGCGCAAAGCCTCAGACATCAGGCTGGCTCAAACAAGGCCGCCAAGGCCTCCCCAGGCTCTTCAGCACGCATGAAGGCTTCACCAACCAAAAATGCATTCACGCCAGCAGCCGCCATACGCAGGACGTCATCACGGGTGTGAATGCCGCTCTCGCACACCAACAGGCGGCCTGAGGGCATGTCACGCATCAGGCTCAGCGTGGTGTCCAGCGACACCTCGAAGGTCTTGAGATTGCGGTTGTTGACACCAATCAGCGGTGTTTTAAGTTTGAGTGCGCGCGCCAGTTCTGCGCTGTCATGCACTTCCACCAGCACCGCCATGTCCAAACTGCGCGCAATCTGCTCAAAGTCTTGCATTTGCGCGTCGTCCAGGCAAGCGGCGATCAGCAAAATGGCATCTGCGCCCATGGCGCGCGACTCATAAATTTGGTAGGCATCGACCATGAAATCTTTGCGCAACACCGGCAATTGGCAGGACGCCCTGGCCTGCTTGAGATAGTCGGCACAGCCTTGAAAAAATTGCACGTCAGTAAGCACTGACAAACAGGCTGCGCCATATTCGGCGTAACTTTGCGCGATGTCGGCCGGAATGAAATCTGCCCGAAGCACACCTTTGGATGGGCTGGCTTTTTTGATTTCAGCGATCACTGCGGCATGCCCCGATGCAATCTTGGCCCGCATGGCACCCACAAAGTCACGCGTAAGTACGCGGCTCTCGGCATCCAAACGTATGTCGACAAACGACTTGCGATGAATGGCGGCTGCGACTTCTTCGCGTTTGACCGCCACTATTTTTTCCAGAATATCAGTCATGTTGGGTCGGCTCCTGCGAGCCTTTTTTGAGAATGTTGACAAACACGCGGTGCAGCACCAGCCCCGCAACGATAAAAAGCACCGAGATGCCAATGGCGATCCAGGCACCGTCCGTGTTCAAAAGTGCCATCTCAGGCCTCGCTCAAGGCGTGTGCCGCCGTGACCAGGGCACCGAGCTTGGCCTTGGCGGCGCCAGACTCTACGGCAGCGCGCGCCATGTCAATGCCGTCTTTCATGGAACTTGCCACATTGGCGGCATACAACGCCACACCTGCATTGAGCACAACGATTTCTTTGGCAGGGCCGGCCGCGTTGTCCAGCACGCCCAGCAGCATGTCGCGCGACTGCTCAGGCGTTTCCACCTTGAACGCGCGGCTGCTGGCCATCGTCAGGCCAAAGTCTTCGGGGTGAATTTCATACTCGGACACCTTGCCGTCTTTGAGTTCGCCCACCAATGTGGCGGCACCCAGACTCACTTCATCCATACCGTCTTTGCCGTACACCACCACCGCGTGGTCTGTGCCAAGGCGCTCCAGCGCACGCACCTGAATGCCCACCAGATCGGCATGAAACACACCCATCAAGATATTCGGCGCACCCGCCGGGTTGGTCAGCGGCCCGAGCAGGTTGAAAATGGTTTTGACCCCCATTTCACGACGCACTGGCGCGACGTTTTTCATGGCTGGATGGTGATTGGGGGCAAACATGAAGCCGACACCCACCTGTTCGATGCACTTGGCAATGGCCTCTGGTGAGAGGTTGATGTTGACACCCAGTGACTCCATCACATCGGCGCTGCCGCTCTTGCTGCTGACGCTTCGGCCACCGTGTTTGCTGACCTTGGCGCCCGCTGCCGCAGCCACAAACATGGCACAGGTCGAGATGTTGAAGGAGTGTGCGCCATCACCACCTGTGCCGACAATGTCCACCAAATGGGTTTTGTCCACCACATTGACCTTGGTCGAAAACTCGCGCATCACTTGCGCTGCGGCAGTGATTTCGCCAATGGTTTCTTTTTTGACGCGCAAACCGGTAATGAACGCAGCCAGCATCACGGGGCTCCACTCGCCGGCCATGATCTGCCGCATGATGTAGAGCATTTCGTCGTGAAAGATCTCACGATGCTCAATGGTGCGCAGCAGCGCTTCTTGCGGGGTGATGGTGATCAGGTGGGTCATGACGCTCCTTTGTCCTGTGAATGGTCTATGAGCACCTGCATCTCCAGGCGCCATGTTTTACGGGGTTGGATTGTCGGTCAAGGCCAGTTTCAGGCCAAAGCCCATGAACATAACCCCGGCCACGCGCTCCAGCCAGTGCATGCCGCGCTGCACCAGTGTCAGGCGACGCCCGGCCCAGCCACCTAGAGCGGCATAACCAAAGTTGATGGGCAAGGCATTCACATTGAACAGCACACCCAACAGCACAAACGTCAGCGCCTTGTTGGGGGCATCCGGGGCAATGAACTGCGGCACAAAAGCCAGAAAAAACAAGGCCACTTTGGGGTTGAGCACGTTGGTCCAGAAGCCTTTGATAAATATGATTTTTAGGCTTTTAGCCTCCGTATTACCTTCGTGAGAAGCTACGACATGTATCGCAGATGGCGCCTTGACCCACAGCAGCTGCCAACCCACATAGAGCAAGTACAACGCACCCGCCCACTTCAACACGGTAAATGCGGCTGCCGATGCCGCAAGCAGCGCACTGATCCCCAGTGCGGCAGCAAAAATATGCACAAAACAGCCGGCGGTGATGCCCAGCGCCGCCACCAGGCCGGCACGCACACCGCCGCGCAGGCCATTCGTCACGATGTACAACACGTCCGGTCCAGGCGTGAGGTTGAGCAACCATCCAGCCGCCATGAACATCAACAGTTGAGGGGTATCGGGCATGGGTTGCGGCGGTCAATACACGGCCAGCCCAGCGGCTGACGCGGACGATGTGCCACCCGCTTGCAGCTTGAAAAACTGCCCGATGCAGGCGACCGTGTGGTCAATGCCCGCCGCATCCACATTCAGATGCGTGACAAAGCGCAGGCCAATCAAGCCCGTGGCCAGCACGCCGTGCTGCTTCAAATAGGCCAGCAAATCTGCACCACGCCCGCCATCCACGTCAACAAACACGATGTTGGTATGGGCTGAGCGCACGCACAGGCCGTTGATGCCCTGCAAGCCATCAGCCAGCCGCTGCGCCAGCGCGTGGTCATCAGCCAGCCGCACCACGTGGTGATCAAGCGCATGGCTGGCCCCCGCCGCCAGCAGCCCTGCCTGACGCATACCGCCACCCGCCATTTTGCGGATGCGATGGGCGCGGGCAATCAGCGCCTTGCTGCCACACAACGCCGAGCCCACCGGCGCACCCAGCCCTTTGCTGAAACACACGGAAACGCTGTCAAAGTAGCTTGCGATGCGGCGTGCTTCCTGCGCCACCGCCTCTCGCGTCAGTTTTTCAATAGCTCCTGAATTTATAGCTGTTGGGGAATATTCCACAAGGGCGTCAATCGATTCAGGCTCAAGACCATTGGCCCCTGACGTCTGCGCCAAGGCCTGATCCACCGCCGCATTGAAGAGCCGTGCCCCGTCCAAGTGGCAGGCCAGCCCCTTGTCACGCGCCAGGGCAGTCGCCTGCGCCAGATACGCCATGGGCATGCGCTGTCCGTTCCAGGTGTTTTCCAGACACAACAGACGCGTACGGGCAAAGTGGCAGTCGTCGGGCTTGACCGCAGCGGCAAGGTCTGCCAGCGTCATTTGCCCGGAAGCTGCCTGCGCCAGCGGCTGGGGTTGCACACTGCCCAGCACGGCAGCGCCGCCACCCTCGTAGCGGTAGGTGTGCGCCAACTGCCCCACGATGTATTCGTCCCCGCGTCCGCAATGCGCCAGAATGCCGCACAGGTTGCTTTGCGTGCCCGTGGGCATGAACAACGCGGCCTCGAAACCCAGCATGGCGGCTATTTTGTCCTGCAAGCCGTTGACGCTGGGGTCGTCACCAAACACATCGTCGCCCACTGGCGCCGCCGCCATCACTGCGCGCATGGCGGCTGTTGGCTGCGTCACAGTGTCACTGCGCAGGTCAACTATCGGTACATTTAATTTATGAGTCATTTTGGCTTCTAGCCCTTATAAAGTATGCGCAATAAGCTATTTATTCAATAGCAAAACCCGTGGATTACCGGTGGATCCAGCTCAGAGGTGCGAAGCCGAGTCTGCCACGCGAGGCTTCAGAAAGTTGCCCAAAATGGCATGGCCGTGCTCGGTGAGGATGCTCTCGGGGTGAAATTGCACGCCCTCAATGTCCAGGCTGGTGTGCTTGATGCCCATGATCTCGCCGTCATCGGTCCAGGCGGTCACTTTCAGGCAAGCCGGGCAGCTGCTGCGTTCAATCGACAGCGAGTGGTAGCGGTTCACCGTGAACTGCGCCGGCAGGCCTTCAAACACGCCTTCTTGCGTGGTGGTCATGACGCTGGTTTTCCCGTGCATCAGCTGCTGCGCCCGGATGATCTTGCCACCAAACGCGGCACCGATGGCCTGGTGCCCCAGGCACACGCCCAGAATCGGCACCTTGCCCGCAAAGTGCTGGATGGCAGCCACTGAAATCCCGGCCTCTGCGGGTGAACACGGGCCGGGGGAGATCACCAGTCGGTCCAGGTTGCCAGCGGCAAGCATGGCATCAATGTCAGCCAGGCTGATTTCATCATTGCGGGCGACCGTCACGTCGGCACCCAGCTCGCCCAGGTACTGGACGATGTTGTAGGTGAAGCTGTCGTAGTTGTCGATCATCAGTAATTTCATGGGTGTTTCCAGCAATCGCCATCAAGGGGCGGGGTGAAAGGCAGCTTGCGCCGCTGGGTTGTTGGATGCAGTAGGCACCGCCGGCTCCAATGCCGGCTCGTACACCACGTATTGATCACGGCCGGCAGCCTTGGCGGCGTACATGGCAACGTCTGCGTGGCGCGACAGCGTGGCCTCGTCCATGCCATGTTCCGGGTACAGGGCGATGCCGGCGCTGCTTGAGATGTGCACACTTTGACCACTGACCAAACGAAACGGCTCCAACAGCACCGCATGTATTTTTTCAGCCACTTGCATCGCATCGTTGGTCTGGCCAATACTGTCCAGCAACACCACGAACTCGTCGCCGCCGACGCGAGCCACGGTGTCTGACTCGCGCACACAGGCGCGCAGCCGGTGCGCCACGGCCTGCAGCAGTTGGTCGCCCGCCGCATGACCGTAACGATCGTTCACCGGCTTGAACCGATCCAGATCCACAAAAATCAACGCCATGTGACCCTGGTCACGCTTGGCATGGGTCACGGCCTGATTCAGGCGGTCAGTGAGCAAGCGCCGGTTGGGCAAGTTGGTCAACGGGTCAAAAAACGCCAGGTGTTTGACCTCGTCTTCAGCGGCCTTGCGCAGGGTGATGTCGGTGTGGGTGGCCACATAGTGGGTCACCGCGCCAGCCTCATCACACACCGCGGTGATCGACAGCCAGCAGGGAAACTCTTCACCACTCTTTCGCGTATTCCAGACTTCCCCCTGCCAGCGCTGGTTTTGTGCCAGTTCAGACCACATGGCCGCGTAAAAATCCGCCTCGTGCCGACCTGACTTGAGCAGGCGTGGGCTTTGCCCCAGCACTTCGCTGGCGGCATAGCCAAACAGTGTGGTGAACGCCTGGTTGACACGCAGGATTTCAACCTTGGCATTGGCCACCAGTGTGCTCTCGTGCGACTCGAACGCCGCAGCGGCCACCCGCAAGTCGGCTTCCTGCTGTTTGCGCTGGGTGACGTCCTCGGTGGCGCCAATCAAGCGCCTGGGCACCCCATGGTCGTCCGAATACAGCGCCGCACGGTTTCGCATGAAGCGCACCTGGCCATCCGGGCGATGAATTTGAAACGTCATGTCAAACTGCGTGTCTTGCTTGATGGCGCTCCGTGTGGCCTCGCGCATGCGCTGCAGGTCGACCGGGGTCAGCAGTTTGATCCACTCGTCATTGCGCGGGCCAGCCTGCGCTGGGTCCAGGCCAAACAAGGCAAACATCGCGTTATCCCATTGGTAATGCTTGGTCACCAGATCAAACTCCCAAATGCCCACACCACTGGCCTCGGTCGCCAGCTTGAGGCGTTTTTCGGTGACGACCTTTTGGGCACGGTGGCGCTGGAACACCGACAGACCAAACACGCTCATCAGCACAAAAAGCAGAAAACCCAGCCCTTGCCTCAGCGCCGCCTGTTGCCAGGGCTGGTACAGCAGGGCGAGTTCGCGGCTCAACAGCACCACCAGCGGTTTGTCCATGGCCAGCGCAGCCGGGGCAACGGTGCGAAACACCATCAGGCGGGGCGCCGCTTGACCCTCCAGCGCGCCGCTGAAATGGCTCGAGCCTTGTTGGCTGCGCACATGTTGACTCAGCGACGAGTTGGCAGCCAACAGATCTTGCCCCAACGCCTGCGCCACCATTGGCTGGCTAATGATCACCTTGCCATCACCATGCACCAATGCGGCCTGCATGTCCTCGCTGTAGCGCACCGAGTTGAGCAAAATCTCAAAATCCACCGGGTCAATGGCGGCCGACACCACACCGGCAAACTGCCCTTTGTCATCGAGCAGCACCCTGCTGAGGTTGATCACGTAATTGTTCAGCACTGACCTGAAAGGCGGGCTCACATACAGGCGAGTCGGGTCCCGCGCCTTTAATGGGGCCTGCACATAGTCACGCAGATAAAAATTGCGGCCCAGTAGCTCGTCGCGGTTGGAAAAAGTCACCACGCCCTTTGCATCCAACACCAGGAAAGTACGCACCGACGACATGGCCGCTTCCATGGCCACCAGTGTCTGGCGTCCTTCGGTCTGGCCAGCCGGGCTGCCTTGCCAGCGCGGCAGCGCATGCTGTATTGACCACAAACTCAAGTTGATGGCGCTGAGTTGACGCGTCAGGTTGTCTTCAATCACATGGGTCTGGGTGCTCAGCCGATCAAGCTCCTGAACCTCCAGTCGGTCGCGATCGCGCCACAAACCCAGCCCCAAAACCACACCTGCCAACAACAACACTGCGGCCAGCAACAGCCACAAGCGCCAGCGCAGCACAAAACGCGTCACTCCAGACCTTCTTCAACCAGCTCAGCCGCCCGCAGCAGCGCACGCGCCTTGTGTTCGGTTTCTCGCCACTCCAGCTCGGGCACGCTGTCGGCCACCACGCCGGCGGCGGCCTGCACATAAAGCATCTGGTTTTTGATGATGCCGGTGCGTATGGCAATGGCCACGTCCATGTCACCCGCGTAACTCAGGTAGCCGCACGCGCCGCCGTAAATCCCGCGCTTGGTGGGCTCGAGCTGGTCGATCAATTCCATGGCATGCACTTTGGGAGCGCCCGTCAAGGTGCCAGCCGGAAAAGTGGCTTTGAGCACATCCATGCTGGTGATGCCATCCTGCAGCGTGCCTTCGACGTTGCTCACAATGTGCATCACGTGGCTGTAGCGCTCCACACAAAACGCGTCGGTGACCTTGACACTGCCAATCTTGGCAATGCGACCAATGTCGTTGCGCGCCAGATCGATCAGCATCACGTGTTCTGCGCGCTCTTTGGGGTCGTTGATCAGTTCCACCTCCGCCGCTTTGTCCAGCTCGGGTGTGGCGCCACGCGGGCGCGTACCGGCCAGCGGGCGAATGGTGATTTTTTGCACCAATTGCCCGTCTTGTGTGACTTGCTCTTGGCGCACCAGGATTTCAGGTGACGCCCCCACCACATGAAAGTCTGCACCGTCATCGGTGGCGCCGCTGAAGTTGTAGTAATACATGTAGGGGCTGGGGTTGAGCGAACGCAACGCCCGGTACAGGCTCAAGGGGGACTGGGTGTAGCGCTTTTTGATGCGCTGGCCCACCTGCACTTGCATGAAGTCGCCACCCGCAATCAGCTCTTTGGCGCGCTCCACGGCGGCGATGTAATCTGCCTTGGCAAAGTCACGCACCGCCTGAAACCCTGGGCTGGGCAGCACTTGTGGCGCATGCACCGGTTGGTTCAGCTGGGCTTTGAGTTGCGTCAGCCGCTCGGTGGCGCGATGGTAGGCTTGCGGCTGGGCCGGATCGGCATAGACCATCAGGTGAAGTTTGCCGGAGAGGTTGTCAATGACAGCGAGTTCCTCACACTGCAGCAACAAAATGTCCGGGCACCCCATCTCGTCTGGCGGACAAGTGGCCTGCAGTTTTTTCTCCATGTAGCGCACCGCATCGTAGCCAAAATAGCCCGCCAGGCCGCCGCAAAAGCGCGGCATGCCAGGCTGCAAGGCCACCTTGAAGCGCTTTTGGTAGTCGGCAATAAAGTCCAGCGGGTTGGCGCTTGAGGTTTCCACCACCACGCCATCGGACACCACCTCGGTGCGGGCCTGCGTACCAAAACCATTGGCGCGCAGCAGTGTGCGGGCTGGCAGCCCAATGAAGCTGTAGCGCCCAAAACGCTCGCCACCCACCACCGATTCCAGCAAAAAGCTGAATGGCGCGCTGCCTGCGAGCTTCAGGTACAAGGAAAGCGGTGTTTCCAAGTCAGCAAAGGCCTGCGCCACCACGGGAATGCGGTTGAAGCCCTGTAGGTTCAGGGCATTGAATTGGGCTTCAGAGATCACAACTGTCTTTCGTTGGGGGATACGGCGGACCACCAGACGGCCCGCACACAAAGAAATCATTTTGCCCCAAGACACACCCGGGCCCATTCAACACGATGCCGCCACCCTCCCCCTGGAAACCCTGTTGTGCACGCGGGCCGTGCACCGGAGAATCCAGCGGCGAACAAATCTCACGACCATCCTCTTCAGCAGAAACCACAATGACACCCATCAAACCCCTGCTCACCGCACTACTGGCCAGCCTGATCGCCTTCAACACCCTGGCCGACACGCGAGACATCAACGGCATCAAAGTGGAAGACAACGCCAGTGTGAGTGGCACGGCACTGGCGCTCAACGGCGCAGGCACCCGCTACAAGGCCATTTTCAAGGTGTACGTGGCAGCGCTTTATCTTGGCAAGAAAGCCAGCACACCGGACGACGTTGTCAGTCAGGCCGGGCCCAAGCGCCTGAGCGTGACGATGCTGCGCGACATTGACGCCGCCGAGCTGGGCAAGCTGCTCACCCGCGGCATTGAAGACAACATGGGCAAAGCGGCCATGTCAAAGCTGGTTCCCGGCCTGGTGCGCATGGGTCAAATTTTCTCGGACCAGAAGAAAATGCTGGCGGGCGACAACTTTTTGATCGATTGGGTGCCCGGCAAGGGGACCGTCATCACCGTCAAAGGCACGGTACAGGGCGAGCCCTTCAAAGAGCCAGAATTTTTTGCCGCCTTGATGTCCATCTGGCTCGGATCATCGCCGGCCGATCACAAACTCAAGGAAGCCCTGCTGGGGACCGACAACGCGCGTTAGACATCGCCTGGTAAATCGTTTTACCAAAATCGCTGATATGACATCTTTTTTTATAAAGTGAACGACCAGTGCTGCCATCCAGGCAGTTATTCTTCAGTTCTTCGGGCCACGGCAACGGCACTCACCCATTTTTCTTTAACCACCAGGGGCTTTCCATGAACAAACGCAACGCCCTTAAATTCTTCTCTGCCCTTGCCCTTGCCATGAGCATTGGGCTGGCAGCGCCTGTGCTGGCGGCAGAAACACCCGCAACCCTGACAGGCGCGACCTTGGTCAGCGCAGCCGATGTCAACAAAATGCTGAGCAGCGGCGTGCCGGTCATCGACACCCGTGTGGCAGCTGAATACGCCGAGAAAACCATCAAGGGCGCCTAGAGCGTGCCCTACAAAGAAAAAAGTGCCAAAGATGTCACCTTTGATGCCACCCAGGACCAGTTTGACCCGAGCAAACTCCCCACTGACAAGGCGGCACCC
>JBBQZG010000104.1:0-11642 GCA_038207945.1 Burkholderiales bacterium | reverse complement strand
ATGTGCAAATCGTGCACGAAATCCGCATTGACTGCGACCAGGACGTGATTTTGCTCACGGTCACGCAAACTGGCCACACACCGGGTCTGGCTTGCCACACCGGCCGGCACAGCTGTTTTTACAGTGTGTATGACAATGGCGTATGGAAAGTTGTTGACCCGGTCCTGAAAGACCCGCAAACCATTTACAAAAACTGATGCCTTCTGAAAAAAATTCTGTTGATTCCCTGGCTGCTTTGGCAGCTGTGATTGAGTCGCGCTTGCCCGTACGCGGTGGCGACCCCGAGGCCAGCTACGTGGCGCGCCTGTTGCACAAGGGGCCGGACGCCTTTCTTAAAAAAATTGGCGAAGAGGCTACTGAGGTAGTGATGGCTGCCAAAGACGCCGACCATGGCGGTGACGCCCAGAAAATTGTCTGTGAAGTGGCTGACCTGTGGTTTCACTGCATGGTGGCGCTGGCGCATTACGGCCTCAAGCCCGCCGACGTGATTGCCGAGCTGGCGCGCCGCGAAGGCACCAGCGGCCTGCAGGAAAAGGCGCAGCGCTTGGTGTTTGCGCGTGAGGCACAACCCCAAGGAGAAGCGTCATGACGCAGGATTTCAATCCCCAAAACCAGGCACCGGGTGAACAGCGTGAGTTGGACATTCAAACCCTCAATGGTCTGAACGCCTGGGGCACCGTCAGTTACATCCTGCATTTGATTGTGGCGGTGGGTGCCCTGATTCCGGGTGGCCAGTTTGGCCCATTGCTGCTGGTGATCGCGCTGGTGATTGACCTGGTCAAGCGCGGCGAGGCCGAGGGCACCTGGCACGCCTCGCATTTTCGCTGGCGCATCCGCACTGTCATCATTGCGGCGCTGCTTTACGCCGTGACGGCACCTCTGTGGCTGCTGCTTTTTCTGCCGGGCTGGCTGGCCTGGCTGGCGATCTCGGTTTGGTTTCTGTACCGCATCGTCACTGGCATGGTGCGCATGAACAAAGGCTTGCCGATGGAGATTGCCGCATGATTGAGCACATTGTTGAGAGCGACCCGGACTGCCTGTTTTGCAAGATCGTTGCCGGCAAAATCCCGTCCAGGCTGGTCTATCAAGACGACGAGTTGTATGCGTTTCACGACATTCACCCGTGGGCACCGGTGCATTTTTTGATCATCCCCAAGCTGCACATTCCCTCCATGGCGCTGCTCACTGACGCGCACGCGGCGCTGATGGGGCGCATGATGGTGATGATTCCCAAGCTGGCCTTGCAGGAGGGGTGCAATCCTTACCCTGCGGGAGGGTTTCGTACGCTGTGCAACACTGGCGTGGAAGGTGCGCAGGAGGTGCATCACCTGCACATGCATGTGATGGGTGGTCCACGCCCCTGGTTGCGGGGTTAAATATCGGTTTGGCGGCATGTCAGACATGTCTGCCGCTTAAAATTCAACTTATTCGTTAGGAGAACACAAATGGGTTCATTTTCAATTTGGCATTGGTTGATCGTTCTGTTGATCGTCATCATGGTGTTTGGCACTAAAAAGCTCAAAAACATTGGCGGCGACCTTGGTGGTGCGGTCAAGGGCTTTAAAGACGGCATGAAGGAAGGCGGTACTGCCCCTGAAGACAAGCCAGAGGCAGCATCACAGGTAGCCAATGCGGCCGCTGCTGACAAAACCACGATTGACGTGGAAGCCAAGCAAAAATCCTGATGACGGTTTTTCGCTCAGGGTGGATCGCGCATGATTGATCTGGGTATCTCCAAGCTGGCCATGATCGGCGCCGTGGCGCTGATTGTGATCGGCCCTGAAAAACTGCCGCGTGTGGCACGCACTTTGGGCACCATGATCGGCAAGGCGCAGCGTTATGTGTCTGACGTCAAGGCAGAAGTCAGCCGCTCCATGGAGCTCGATGAGCTGAAAAAGATGAAAGACTCGGTCGAGAATGCGGCCAAAGAGGTGGGTCAATCCATCCAGAGCAATGCCGCAGATTTTGAGAAGTCGTGGGCCGACGCGACCAACACAGCCTCAGAAGGCATGTCGGACTACCGTCCGTCGTTGTCGGAACCCACGCCTGAGTACCGCCATCCCAAGAAAAACTGGCGCCTGAAACAGGGTGCCACGCCCAATTGGTACAAAGCCCGTGCGGGCGTGCGCACCCGGGCGCTGTCGGGCGCTGCCAGAGTGGCACGCTTTCGCCCAACCAAATTCAATTGATGTCAGATTCTTCTAAAAAAGACGACGAGCTGGCCGGCACCGAGCAGCCTTTTGTCACCCACCTTGTTGAGTTGCGCGACCGCCTTGTGAAAGCAGCGCTGGCCGTTGCCGTAATGGCGATTGCGCTGGGTATTTATCCGGGACCTGGTGCGTTGTATGACTTGATGGCCGCACCCCTGGTGGCTCACTTGCCTAAAGGCGCGACGCTGATCGCGACCTCGGTGATCTCGCCTTTCATGGTGCCGCTCAAAGTACTGATGATGGCTGCCTTCATGCTGGCCTTGCCCGTGGTGTTGTACCAGCTGTGGGCATTTGTGGCGCCGGGTTTGTATTCGCATGAGAAAAAATTGGTGATGCCACTGGTGGTGTCGAGCACCGTGCTGTTTTTTGTTGGGGTGGCATTTTGTTACTTCTTTGTGTTTGGTCGGGTGTTCGCGTTCATTCAGAGTTTTGCACCTGCTAGCATCACGGCCTCACCTGACATTGAGGCTTATCTTGGCTTTGTGCTGTCGATGTTTTTGGCGTTTGGCTTGGCGTTTGAGGTGCCGGTGGTCGTGGTGGTGTTGGCCCGCATGAACATTTTCAGCATCGAAAAACTGAAGGAATTCCGCGGCTACTTTGTGGTGCTGGCTTTCATCATTGCGGCCATCGTCACCCCGCCAGACGTGGTGTCACAGTTGGCGCTGGCGATTCCGATGATCGGCCTGTATGAGGTTGGCATCTGGGCTGCACAAATTTTCATCCGCCATACAAAGGCGCCAGATGACGCTGCTGAAACCAGCAGTAGTTCAAGCTAAATCAGCCTGTAGCCCAGTTATTTAAAGGGCTACAGCTATTAAATCGCTACTGATTCGATTTATTCTGCAGATTTGCGCGGTTTAGGCCGTACGCCTGGCGTCACCTGCAGTTTGGTTTTTCCGTCTGCGCGTTGTACATCAAACGGTGTGGCGCTGCCAGGCTTGAGCGATGCTACCTGGGTCAGCAATTCGGCCACGTTGTGAACCTCTTTACCCGCCACCCCAGTGACCACATCGCCAGGCTTCATGCCGGCCAGCGCAGCTGGACCGTTTTGCAATACCCCGGTGATGATCACGCCCTGTTGTTCCGCCACCCCAAAGGTTTGTGCCAATTCAGGTGTGAGTTCACTGGGCTCCACGCCGATCCAGCCCCGCGTTACCTGGCCGTCTTTCACAATGCCTTCCAGCACCAATTTGGCGGTGGACACAGGAATGGCGAAACCAATACCCATGCTGCCACCTGAGCGGGAATAAATGGCGGTGTTGATGCCCAGCAGGTTGCCATTGATGTCCACCAGCGCGCCGCCCGAGTTGCCAGGGTTGATGGCGGCATCGGTCTGGATGAAGTTCTCAAAGGTGTTGATGCCCAACTGGTTGCGCCCCAGCGCACTGACAATGCCGCTCGTCACGGTTTGTCCGACACCAAACGGGTTGCCAATGGCCAGCACCTGGTCGCCCACCTGCAGGCTGTCGGAGTTGCCCAGTACGATCACGGGCAATCGATCCAGCTCGATTTTCAGCACAGCCAAATCAGCGTCCGGGTCGGTGCCGATGACTTTGGCGCGGGCCCGGCGGCTGTCGTTGAGGATCACCTCAATGTCGTCCGCACTCTCCACCACATGGTTGTTGGTCAGGATGTAGCCATCGGCGCTGACGATCACGCCGCTTCCCAAGCCCACCTGGGGTTCGTTTTGCATCTCACCGAAAAAGAACTTGAACCAGGGGTCGTTGCTGTGTGGGCCCGGCCGGGCGTTCTTGCTGGTGTTGATGCTGACCACCGCTAAAGACGATTTTTGTGCCGCCAACCGGAAGCTGCCGGGCGGCACCGTGCCTGCGCCCACTGCGGGCGCCTGCAGCACGGCCACCGTGCCAGACCCGCCGCCTCTGATGTCCAGCCAGCCGGGCTTGAGCGTACCCACCACAAAATAAGCGGCCAACAACACGGTAACCGACTGGGAAAACAATAACCAAAAACGTTTCATGGACAATGCCAAATATTGGCCCGGTGAGGGTGAAAGAAACAATGCCGAAGGCAGTAAATTGTAGGTCTCTGATCAGAATTCAATGTCTAAGTTCACAGTCACGATACACGTCGAGCGAGAGGCGCCATCCAAGCCAGGGCTTGGCGCGCCTTGCAACGGGTGCGGCGTGTGTTGTTTGATAGAGCCTTGCCCCTTGGGCGTGTTGCTCTCCGGGCGGCGCAGTGGGGCGTGCAGCGCCCTGCGCTGGCAGCCTGTCAACCACCAATACCGCTGCGGCGCCATCACCAGTGCGCAAGAGGTGTTGCGTGCCCGGTTGCCCAGGTTCACTCACGGGGCAACGCTGCCACTGGCCGCGCTGCTGGCGCGCTTGGCGCAGCGCTGGGTGGCTGCGGGTATCGGTTGTGACTGCGATGTACCCGTCCCCGCCCTTGCGCCGGACTCTCCGGTATTGCCGCTGTGACACGATGCGCCTTCTTATCATTGACCCACGTGACTTGAGAACCTACATTGATGACCGACAGAGCTGAACTGCTGACTGCGTTTGACACCTTGTTGCAGCCTGAGCGTTTTCGGGACTATGGTCCAAATGGCCTGCAGGTTGAAGGACGCGCCAAGGTGCACAAAATTGTCTCGGGTGTGACGGCCAGCCGCGCCTTGATTGAGGCCGCCATTGCAGCCAAAGCGGATGTGATGTTTGTTCATCACGGCCTTTTTTGGCGCGGCCAGGATGGCCGTGTTACGGGCTGGATGAAGCAACGCTTGGCTCTGTTGCTGGCGCATGACATCAACTTGTTTGCCTACCATTTGCCGTTGGACGCGCATTCTGAGCTGGGAAACAACGCGCAGTTCGGTGTCCAGCTGGGCTTGGTTGGCCAGTCTCGCTTTGGCGAGCAAGACCTGGGTTGGTTGGGTGGGCGCGCGGATGGGGGCACGTTTGACTCGGCTCAGGCTCTGTCGGACCATTTGGCTTTCGTATTAAATCGGCCTGTAGCCCTTGTTTATAAATCACCTAAAGCTATCAAAAAAATAGCATGGTGTACTGGAGGTGCGCAGAGCTATTTCGAGTCAGCAATTGCCGCCGGGGCGGATGCGTTCGTTACCGGCGAAATGTCCGAGCCCCAAGCGCACCTCGCACGCGAATGTGGCGTGGCTTACTTGGCCTGCGGCCACCATGCCAGCGAGCGTTATGGCGCGCCCGCTGTGGCGGCCCACGTGGCTGCGCAACTGGGCCTGGCCCATGAGTTTATTGACATTGACAACCCCGCTTGATATGAATTTACCGACAACGCCCCAAGTTTTGCCCATTGCCATCACCATGGGCGATGCCGCAGGCATTGGCCCCGAGATCATCGTCAAGGCGTTTCAAGCTGCGCCGCAATACAGCAGGGGCTGTTTTGTGGTGGGCGATGTCGCCACCATGCGCCGTGCCGCTGCCGTGGTGGCAGGCGGTGGCGTGCCTCTGCCGGTCGCCGTGTTGGCCGATGCGCAGGAGGCGTTGCATTGCCCGCCGCAGTGCATCCCGGTCTTGCAGATTGAGTCGGACGCGATGGCTAAGGGTGAACCGGTGCCATTTGGCCAGTTGAGTGCGTGCGCGGGTCAGATGGCCGGTGACTGCGTGGTGTGGGCTGCCAATGCGGCGCTGCGCGGCGACGTGGCAGCCTTGGTGACGGCACCTTTGAACAAAGCGGCACTCTCACTCGCTGGTGGTTGGCTGGCCAGTTTCCCCGGGCATACCGAGTTGCTGCAGGCGCTGGCAGCTGCCCACATCAAGACGTCGGTCGATCAACTGCCGGTTCGCATGATGCTGGCCAACGATGAGTTGCGCGTGGTGCTGGTGAGCATCCACATGTCGCTGCGCGAGGCGTTGGCCGCCGTGACATTTGACAATGTGCTGCAGTCCTTATTGATTACCCATCGCTCACTGTGGGCTGTTCTGGGCCGAGCGCCAAAAATTGGTGTGGCCGGACTCAATCCGCATGCCGGTGAGGGTGGTCTTTTTGGTCGGGAGGAGCTTGAGGTGATCTTGCCCGCTGTGATTGCAGCGCGTGCGCGGGGCGTGTTGGCCAGCGATCCGTTGGCACCCGACACCGTGTTCATGCGGGCAAGGGCCAAGGGCCCAGTACCTGGGGAGTTTGACGTGGTTTTGGCCATGTACCACGACCAAGGACTGATCCCAGTCAAGTATTTGGGCGTAGAAAAAGGCGTGAACGTGACGCTCGGACTGCCGCTGACACGAACCAGCCCTGATCACGGCACAGCGTTTGACATCGCCGGCAAAGGCCTGGCGGATGCGTCCAGCTTGCTGGAGGCGATCCGCATGGCCCGCCAATTGTGTGGCATTAAGGGTTGATCAAAAACAGTCTCCAGCTCCCGCGTCATAAGCGCAGGCAGCTATCACATTTATTTTTTCAGGCTGTCGCGAATTTCACGCAGCAAGATCACGTCCTCTGGCGTGACGGGTGCGGCCACAGGTGCTGGAGGGGCTTCTTTTTTCAGGCGGTTGATTTGTTTGACCATGATGAAGATGATGAAGGCCAAAATTGCGAAATTGACGGCCACCGTGATGAAGTTGCCATAGGCAAACACGGGCACACCCGCTTTCTTCAAGGCATCAAGCGTATGGGCCGTACCTTCTGGCGCCTGAGCCAAGGCAACAAACAAGCTGGAAAAATCGAGCTTGCCGAGTATGGCCCCGACGATGGGCATGATCAGGTCACTGACGACGGAGTCGACAATTTTGCTAAAAGCTCCACCAATGATCACGCCCACAGCGAGATCCATCACATTGCCTTTCACAGCAAATTCCTTGAATTCAGTCATCATGCTCATGGTGGATCCTTGTTTTGGTCCAAATGGGAGGAGGCTGTAAGTGTCGTGTCATGTGCCGCCTGAATTCATGTACCAGCAGCTTCGGTTGCGGATTCAGATCCACTTTGTGACAAAGTGCCTCAGCTACAATCCAATCGTAAAACCTGTAGTGGACTTTATCATTGAGGATTCTCATGAGTGAAACTCTCGCCGAAACCGGCTCTATTGACGCCAGCAAACGAACTTGGCTTATTGCATCGGGATGTGCAGGCGCGGTAGGCGGTATTGCCGCAGCTGTCCCGTTTGTCAGTTCCTTTCAACCTTCCGAACGAGCCAAGGCGGCTGGCGCGGCAGTCGAGGCCGATATTTCGGCGCTCAAACCAGGCGAAAAAATGACGGTGGAATGGCGCGGCAAGCCCGTATGGATTGTGCGTCGCACGCCCGAAATGCTGGCTGCCTTGCCAAAACTGGACAGCCAGTTGGTGGATCCCGGCTCCACGCGCAAACCGGCAGAGCAGGCGCCTGCGTACGCGCGCAACGCCACACGCTCTATCAAACCAGAGTATCTGGTTGCTGTGGGCATCTGTACGCACTTGGGATGTTCGCCATCTGACAAGTTCGCGACTGGCCCGCAGCCATCCTTGCCTGATGACTGGCAAGGTGGGTTTTTCTGCCCCTGCCATGGCTCCACCTTCGATTTGGCTGGCCGTGTGTATAAAAACAAGCCAGCGCCAGACAACCTCGAGGTGCCTCCGCACATGTATCTGTCGGACACCAAGTTGCTCATTGGTGAAGACAAAAAAGCCTAAGGACTATCAACATGGCTACATTCCACGAAATCTCCCCCAACGCTTCTGCTGGCGAAAAGGCCCTGAATTGGGTCGATAACCGCTTTCCGCTCTCCAAGCTCTTCAAAGAGCACATGAGTGAGTATTACGCCCCAAAGAACTTTAATATTTGGTACATCTTTGGCTCGCTGTCGCTGCTTGTATTGGTGATTCAGATCGTGACCGGAATTTTTCTGGTCATGCATTACAAGCCCGACGCAGCCTTGGCCTTCGGCTCGGTTGAGTACATCATGCGCGATGTGCCTTGGGGTTGGTTGATCCGTTACATGCACTCCACAGGAGCGTCGGCCTTCTTCGTTGTGGTGTATTTGCACATGTTCCGTGGTCTGATGTACGGCAGTTATCGCAAACCACGTGAACTGATCTGGCTGTTCGGTTGTGGCATTTTCCTGGCGTTGATGGCAGAAGCCTTCATGGGCTACCTGTTGCCCTGGGGACAGATGAGCTACTGGGGTGCGCAAGTCATTGTCAACTTGTTCTCGGCCATTCCCTTTGTGGGCCCTGACCTGGCGTTGCTGATTCGCGGCGACTTCGTGGTGGGTGATGCCACTTTAAACCGGTTTTTTAGTTTCCACGTGATTGCAGTGCCTTTGGTTTTGTTGGGTTTGGTGGTGGCACACATCATTGCGCTGCATGAAATAGGTTCTAACAACCCGGATGGGGTTGAGATCAAGGCAACCAAAGATGCCAATGGCATCCCGTTGGATGGCATACCGTTCCATCCGTACTACTCGGTGCATGATGTGTTTGCGGTCAGTGCGTTCTTGTTCGTTTTTTCTGCGATTGTCTTCTTTGCTCCTGAAATGGGTGGCTACTTCCTGGAATACAACAACTTCATTCCAGCGAACCCGTTCCAGACGCCGTTGCACATTGCACCCGTTTGGTACTTCACGCCTTTTTACACCTTGTTGCGAGCTGTGACTGCCGAGATGATGTATGTGCTGATGGCCTGTGTGGTTGCGGGTGCGGCACTGGCTGTTTTTAAAATCAAAATGCCTGTTCTCTTTAAGGGTTTGATCGTGGGTGGTGCTGTCGTCGTGGTTGCCATGATGATGGCCATTGACGCCAAATTCTGGGGCGTGGTCGCCATGGGTGGTGGCGTTGTGATTTTGTTCTTTTTGCCTTGGCTCGATAACAGCGAGGTCAAGTCCATTCGCTACCGCCCAACGTGGCACAAGTACCTTTACGCCCTGTTTGTCATCAATTTCTTCGTGATTGGTTACCTGGGAACCCAGCCGGTGTCTGACATCGCCAATCGCATTTCCCAGTTTGGCACCTTGTTCTACTTTGGCTTTTTTCTTCTGATGCCTTGGTGGAGTCGCCTTGGTACCTTTAAACAAGTGCCCAGTCGTGTGAATTTCACGGCGCATTGATCAGGAGCACCAAGCATGAAAATCATGGATTTCACTCAAAAAATTATTCTCGGTCTGGTGATGGCGCTCGGCATGACTGCTGCCGTGCAGGCCAACGTGGCTGGTCCTGCGTGGGACAAAGCGCCTAACCGAATCACTGACAATGCGTCGCTCCAAAGCGGCGCCAAAGTTTTTGTCAACTATTGCCTGAATTGCCATTCAGCTGCATTTAACCGTTACAACCGCCTGCAAGACATCGGTTTGACCGCGGACCAGATCAAAGACAACCTGCTGGTAACCAATGCCAAGATCGGTGACACGATGAAGGCTGCCATTGATCCTCAGCAAGCGAAAGCCTGGTTTGGTGTCAATCCTCCTGACCTGACGGTGATTGCGCGTTCCCGCGCTGGCGCCGGTGGGACAGGTGCAGACTACCTTTATAGCTACATGCGTGGTTTTTACGCGGATGAAACAAAGCCGACGGGCTGGAACAACCATGTGTTCCCGAATGTGGCGATGCCTCACGTTTTATGGGAAATGCAAAGCACCATGACACCTGCGCAATACGACCAAACCATTGGTGACCTGGTCAATTATTTGCAGTGGATGGGTGAGCCAGCGCAGACTACCCGCAAGACCATGGGCCTCTGGGTTCTGATCTTCCTGGCGGGTTTGACCTTCCTCACCTGGAAACTCAACAACGCCTACTGGAAAGACATCAAATAGCTTTTGATTCATTGATCCGCGCGCCGCATGCAAGTGTGCTGTGCGGGTTCTTCAGAGTGGGCAGGCGAATAGCCTCCCGCTCTTTTACTTTTTAGGAGCCTCCACCATGATGGTGCTTTACTCGGGTACAACCTGCCCATATTCTCATCGTTGTCGTTTTGTCTTGTTCGAAAAAGGCATGGATTTTGAAATTCGGGACGTTGATCTGTACAACAAGCCTGAAGACATCAGCGTTATGAATCCCTACGGGCAAGTGCCTATTCTGGTCGAGCGTGATTTGATTCTCTATGAATCTAACATCATCAACGAATACATTGATGAGCGTTTTCCGCACCCCCAATTGATGCCCGGTGACCCGGTTGACCGGGCGCGTGTGCGCCTTTTCCTGCTGAATTTTGAAAAAGAGTTGTTTGTTCACGTGTCCACACTGGAATCG
Source organism: Burkholderiales bacterium (assembly GCA_038207945.1). Taxonomy (GTDB): domain Bacteria; phylum Pseudomonadota; class Gammaproteobacteria; order Burkholderiales; family Burkholderiaceae_C; genus Rhodoferax. Next base: position 1,284 of record JBBQZG010000104.1, on the reverse strand, counting down.
CGTTCCGCCAAGGCCAATGAGAAAGCACTTGAGAAAGCGCGTGCACACATTCGCGATCGGTTGACCCAATTGGCCCCTGTATTTTTGAAAAACAAGTACATGCTGGGTGACGGTTTTTCGATGCTCGACGTGGCGATTGCGCCTTTGCTTTGGCGGCTTGATTACTACGGTATTGAGCTCAGCAAAAATGCAGCCCCATTGCTCAAGTATGCTGAGCGTATATTTTCGCGACCAGCTTACATTGAGGCGTTGACCCCATCTGAAAAGGTGATGCGCAAATAGGCGCAGGGTGTTTTTCATGACAAAAGACGCGCAAACGACGTCGACCCGCCCCTATCTCATTCGGGCACTGCACGAATGGTGTGGCGACAATGGCTTGACGCCTTATGTGACAGTTTTGGTGGACAACACCGTGCAGGTTCCGAAGGAGTTTGTCAAAGACGGCGAAATTACGTTGAACATCAGTTTTGATGCGACCACGGGTCTGCAATTGGGCAATGACTTTCTGGAATTCAAGGCACGATTCGGAGGTGTTGTTCGAGATATTTTTGTGCCCATCGATCAGGTGGCGGCCATCTTTGCCAAGGAAAATGGGCAAGGCATGGCGTTTCCACGCATTGACCGATCAGAAACCCCAGCGGACCTTGCCTCGCAAGAAAAATCTGCAAAGTCGGCGCCTGGACGTTTAGCCCCGGTTCAAAGCGTGGCGGGCAAAGACCATGGCGTGATACCCGCAGAACCCACTGGTTCGACAAAACCTGGCGCCCGTCCGTCTCTAAAGCGAATAAAGTAATTTCGGGTTTTGTGCTGAAAAACCTGTGTAAAATCTTATCTTTCGCCGATTTAGCTCAGTTGGTAGAGCAACCGCCTTGTAAGCGGTAGGTCGTCAGTTCGAATCCGACAATCGGCACCAAATTTTACTCATGGCGGCGTATTTTTAGCCGAATTGATTTCACATCGAGGTCTTGCACCCGCAGATGCGACTCAAATGCTGGCAACAACTGGCGTATCTTGGCCGCAGTCGTGTTGTTGGACAACAGCAGGCACCACACCCCGTCTTCAATGGGCCCTGCTTGCACCTGATTGCGAAGTGCTGCAGGGATCAGTGCCTCAATGGCCTGTAAGCGGTTGATTGATTCTCGCTGAAGGTCCATCAGTCTGGCCAAGCCGGGATTATTTTGGCTGGCTTGCAACAGCGTCACTGATGGTTGGCGTCGATTCATGTGCATAAGGGTCAAAACAGATGCAATTGATTATCACGGATGCCTGGCTCGCCAAATCGCG
>JBBQZG010000103.1:0-12020 GCA_038207945.1 Burkholderiales bacterium | reverse complement strand
CGAACAAGCCTGGTGGTATGCCGCTGATGAACTCACCGACCGCAGCGAGCGCTTCATGGCTTCCGAGATGGTGCGCGAAAAGCTGTTTCGCCTGACCGGTGACGAGCTGCCCTACACCTCGACCGTCATCATCGACAAGTTTGAGGAAGAACCACCCCAGAAAAAAGGCCAGAAGCGCCTGCTGCGTATTGCCGCCACCATCGTAGTGGAGCGCGATGGCCACAAGGCTATGGTGATTGGTGACAAGGGCGAACGCATCAAGCGCATCGGCATGGAAACCCGGGTTGAGCTTGAAAAACTGTTGGACTGCAAAGTGTTCATCGAGATGTGGGTGAAGGTACGCTCAGGCTGGGCCGATGACGAAGCGCGCGTGCGCTCGTTTGGCTACGAGTGAGTCGTTGACTCTGGCCGGAGCCTCATGGCTACCGGTTGATGGATTTCAAGATAGCCTTTTTCCTTTCAGTCCTCAAAATTGGCGTGATTGGACCGGGCTTGTCTGTGTGCTGGGTAACAGACGCTTACAACTCAAGCGATGGTGATTCAGATTTCCTGCTTAGACTTGGGTAACTGTTTCGAGCAGACGACGCAAGATGATGATTCGCAACGATGAGGCCTTCACGTAGCACCATCATCGCAAGTTCCCACCTACCCAATTCCAACATGTCCCATTCGAATCTTGCTGACCTTTTTGAAACACACTTTGAGGTTGTTCCTGCTGAGCAGGCGCACATGCTTGAGAAGGTTTTTCGCATCCGCCACCAGGTTTATTGTGAAGAACTGGGGTTTGAACCACATCACGCGGACCAGTTGGAGCAGGATGAATTTGATAAAAATGCCATCCATTGTCTGTTGCTGCACAAGCCCAGCCAAACCTACGTAGGCTGTGTCAGATTGGTCCTGGCTGACAGTCACGCGCCAGAGCTTGGCTTTCCGTTTGAACAAGTCTGTGGCCGTTCTCCTCGCTGGGAGCTTGACCAAGCGGGGCGAAAAAGGTATGGCGAGATCTCACGCCTGGCCATTACCGCCAACTTTCGCCGCCCCAGAAATTTTGTCGCTGCGGCAGAGGGCTTGCGTGCGTTACCAGATGTCCGAGATGAAGAGTCAAGGCGACTTTTTCCGTCCATTGCCGTCGGCCTCTATTTGGCGGTGGCTGCGATGGGCCTGGGCAAGGGGCTGGATGGGGTTTTTGCCATGATGGAACCCCGGCTTGCCCGGCAGCTAAGCCATTTTGGGATTCATTGTGAGCAAGCGGGTGACGCAGTGGAACATCGCGGCACGCGTGTGCCTTACTTCATCAGTCGCAACTCTTTGCTGGACAACCTGAAGCTTGAATGCAAGACCTTGTTGAGCAAGATTCAAGGCTGCCTGGCTCTGCCTTATGCACCCTGCGCCTGAGGCGTGGTCGATCGTGCCGCCCGGACGCAGGTTAAGTGGTAACCAAACGTTTCGCTGACACATCGGTCTATTTCCATCTCAGGTTATATTTCAGGGCATTCAAACTGACTTAACTTCATTGCCTGTCGATGCGCCCTGCCCAGCTGACTTTGGTTCTTGAACGCGAATTTCTTAGCACCGCTGAGGGACACCACACGCCGGTCATGCTGTGGGGCCCCCCCGGGGTGGGGAAATCGCAAATAGTGGCGCAGGTGGCTGCCCGCCATCAGGCACCGGTGATCGACATTCGCTTGTCGCAAATGGAGCCCTCTGACCTGCGCGGCATCCCGTTTCGGGTTGGCGATGTGGTGCAGTGGGCAGTGCCCGCGCTGTTGCCAGATGCGCAACGCCATGGCCCCAGCGGCGTACTTTTTCTCGATGAGATCACCTCGGCACCGCCAGCTGTGTCGGCCGCTGCTTATCAACTGATTCTGGACCGTCGTTTGGGCGAGTACTGCATTCCAGATGGTTGGGTCATCTTCGCTGCCGGCAATCGCCAGGGTGACCGTGGTATCACCTACGCCATGCCAGCACCACTGGCTAACCGCTTTTCACACTTTGAAGTGACCGTGAACCTGGATGACTGGGTTGTCTGGGCCTATGCCAACGGCATTGACGAGCGGCTGGTCGCATTTTTGCGTTTCAAGCCTGAGCTGCTGTTTGCCTTCGATCCAGCGCGAACTCTGGCCGGAGAGATGGCTTTTCCGAGCCCACGCTCCTGGGAATTTGCGCACCGCGCCCTGCAAAAGTTTGGCGACAGCCCGCAGTTGCTGATCGGGGCGCTCGCGGCGTGTGTCGGCCAGGCGGCGGGGGTTGAATGTGCCGCTTTCATCGACAGTCTGCACCGCTTGCCTGACCTTGATGCCATCACCGAGGGGCGCGTGGCCGATGTGCCAGGTGAACTTGATCTGCAATACGCCGTGGCCGCCGCGCTTGCCGGGCGCGCCTTGCGTGTCAAGGGCAAACCTGAGGCGCCACAGGTGTGGGGTCACATCCTCGACTATGCCCAGCGCCTGCCGCTCAAGGAAATGGGCGTGATGCTGGTGTCCGACATGCACCGCGGCATTGGCTCCGCCCTGTTTGCCGTGCCTCAGTTTTCCGGATGGGCCAATGCCGTTGCCGACATCATCCTCTACGAGTAAGCACGGACTCGGCTTTGTTTCCGGTGCACCAGCCGAACCCGAACGCCCGCTGACCGATCTGATGCGTCAAGCCGCAGCGGCCAAGCTGGCTGCCGCGCGCACCCGGCTGATTCTTGACAAACCTTTTCTCGGTGCGTTGGTGCTGCGCCTGCCGCTGGCTGAAGCCGGTGCCTGGTGCCGAACCACCGGTACCGATGCACGCAAGCTGTACTACAACCCCCAATGGATTGACGCGCTGAGCACGGCGCAAGTGCAGTTCGCCCTAGCGCACGAGGCGCTGCATTGCGCACTGGGCCATTTCGCCCGGCGCGGCCACCGCGTGCAGCGCAAGTGGGATCTGGCTTGCGACTTTGCCATTAACCCGCTGCTGATTGATGAGGGTCTCAAACCCCCGCTGGGTGCGCAAGTGCTTGACCTCTACCGGGGCATGGTGGCCGAAGAGATTTATCCGTGCCTCGACGACAGCCTCGACAACGAGACCCTGGACGAACATGTGTGGGATGGCGATGAAGGCGGCCAGGGAGGCAACGGCGACAACGATGCCCAGGGCCAAGGTGGCGGTAGCAATGACTCTCCCAAAGCTGGGAATCATGGCGGCAGTGAGCCAGAGGACCCCGACTCGGACGCAGGCGGTGGTAGGCCGCAAAAATCCGGCGCATCTGAGTCGCCAGGTGATGTAGAAGACAGCCCACCGCCCCCATTGACCGCCCAGCAAAAAGAAACGCTGCAGCAGCAATGGCAGCGTCACCTGGCAGCGGCCGCCCAGCGTGCCCGTGAAGCAGGCAAACTCTCGGGCCTTCTGGCGCGGCTTACAGATGAGGCACTGGCGCCACAGGTGTCCTGGCGCGCGGCATTGGCGCACTGTTTGTTGCAAGCTGCGCGTGACGACTACTCCTGGCTTCGCCCCTCGCGGCGAACTGGAGAAATGGGTGGCGATGCCATTTTCCCAAGCTTGCGCAGCCACGCGGGTGACATTTTTGTGGCCCTGGACACCTCGGGCTCGATCGAGGATGCCGACCTGGCCCAGTTCGTGGGTGAACTCAATGCCATCAAGGGCACCCTGCCGGTGCGCCTGACCCTGTTCGCCTGTGATGCGGCGCTGGTGGCGGATGCGCCGTGGGTGACCGAGCCATGGGAAGAGTTTCGCTTGCCGCGCCAATTTGGTGGCGGGGGCGGCACGGCCTTTGCCCCGGTGTTTGACTGGATCGAGCGCGAAGGCGCGCGTCCGGACGCCTTGGTGTATTTCACCGATGCGCAAGGCGACATGCCCCAGGTGCCACCCAATTTCCCGGTCTTGTGGTTGGTCAAAGGCAAGGCACCCGTGCCTTGGGGCCGCCGCATCCAGCTGAACTGACATGGCAACCGATCTCTCCCCCGAAGACGACCTGCGTCTCAATGTGCTGCTGGCCGGTGAGGTGCACGCGGTGCGCATCGACGAAGGCGCGATGATGCTGTATGCCCTGACATCCCAAGGCGAGGCGAAAGTGGCGCTGCATCGCAACTGCCGTCCCGACCTGTATGTGCAGCGCGTGCGCGAGTTGCTCGGCGGCCATGCCATGGGGTCACCAGGTGGGTACCCGGTGCATTTGATGCGCTGGACCAGCATGGGCCAGTCCAGCGCCAAAAATCTCCAGGCGCTGCTCAATCTTGGTGAACCTGAGGCGGTGAAGTCGGTGGCGCAGGCCGCCACCTTGACTGGCGAGCTGGCACGTCGCGCATGGTGGGCGCTGCCCACCATGGAGGTGGCGCGCTACATGCTCGGTCATGCGTTGGTGCGAAGCGGTTCCATGGGCCAGGTGTTGGCTGATTTTCTGATTGAGCATCTGCCATTTGAAGAAGACCAGATCCAGGCCATGAACTCCGTTCGCGCCGTGGTCGGTGCAGGCTTGCTTGGTGCGGCAAAAAGTGCCCAGTTATGGGCCAAGGCCAAACACCGGCCACACTATTTTTTGGGCTTCCTGGAACACCGCCCAGACGACTTGCCTGCGGAGCTCGAGCGCCCAGTGCCTGAGTACCTGGCGCAGAGCGCAGCCGGTGGCGACCCATGGGGGCAACGCCTTGTGCGCTGTTACGGTTCAAGTGGCCAAAGTTTTCTGCGCGCGTCCGCCATGCTGCTTGAAAAACCACCAGCCCCAGAGGCGGTCTACCTTCTGCTCGATATTCTGGGGCGTTATTTTTGCGGGGCAGCTAAGCTGACCGTTCGGGTAGACTGGCCGCAGGACCTCCAGCGCGAGGCGCAGGCCATGGCATCGCTTGGGCTTTTGAGTCATGCGGATGCCTCGCCGATACTGAACAAGACCACCGCAGTGGGACCGTTGATGCGCAGGCATCTGGAGCCGCTGTTCAAACCGGTGTTGGCCCACATTCAAATTCTCAGGGGACAAGCATGAACACAGGCATCACCATCGACCCCGACGTGCCGCAAATGATGAGGGCATGTTTCGCCATCGCGCATGTCACGCGCGGCGCGCGCAAGCGCTTCCCCGAGAACTGTGTGGAAGTGCTCGCCGACGAAGCCGCAGCCCGTACCCAAGCCAAGCCCGAACTCAACCAGCATGCGGTGGAGGTGATGGGGCCGTCACGCTCTTCCGAAGGTTTGCGGCTCTATTACCTGGTGCGCTGGCTCGACTGACCGCCGCCCAAGGACTGAACACAACTGATGGCCACCAAACGCATTTCTGACGAACCCGCCTATGTGCTGCACCGCTACGACTGGAGCGAGACCAGCCTGATTCTGGAAGTCTTCACCCGCCACCATGGCCGCATGGTGCTGGTCGCCAAGGGCGTGAAGCGGCCCAGTTCCAGCTTTCGCCCGATCCTGTTGCCGCTGCAGCCGCTGCACCTGGCATTTGGTGGCGATGCGGAAATCAAAACGCTCAAGGCCGCCGAATGGCAGGGTGGCCACGTCATGCCCACCGGTGACGCGCTGATGTCAGGTCTCTACCTCAATGAATTGCTGATGCTGCTGCTGGCGCGTGAAGACCCGCACCCGGTGCTGTTTGACGTGTATGCCAACGTGGTGCAGCTCATTGCCAGTGAGCACGGCGAGGTGCTGGAAGCGGCGCTGCGCGCATTCGAACTGCTGCTGTTGCGTGAAATTGGCCTGCTGCCATTGCTGGATGCACAAACCATGACGCTGCTGGCGCTGCACCCTGATGAGCGCTACAGCCTGGTGCCCGAAGGCGGCCTGCGCCAGACCAACGCTGCAGATCGCACCAGCCTGAGCGGTGCACAGTGGCACAACCTGCAGCAAGTTTTGGGTGAGCGTGTGACTTTCACGGCGGTGCTGCGCGCGTGTGCTGAAGTGGCCAGCGCCCTCAAACCACAACTTCGCACACTGCTCAATTACCATTGCGGGGTGCCAGCCCTGCGCACCCGGCAAATGATGATTGATTTGCAAAGCATGTAAGCCTGCGCCTGCGGGGCCAATGGCACTTCACTGAACAGGACCACAAGACCACATGACACCCCTATCCACCGCGCTTTCCGTCAACCTGAACAAAGTGGCTCTGGTGCGCAATACCCGTCACCTTGGCATTCCCAGCGTCACGCGCGCTGCCACGTTGTGCCTGCAGGCCGGCGCCAGCGGCATCACGGTGCATCCACGCCCGGACGAGCGCCATATTCGCGCCAGCGATGTGCCGGAGCTTGCCACCTTGCTCAAAGACTGGCCAGACCGCGAATTCAACATCGAAGGCAATCCGCATCACAACCTGATGGAGGTGGTGGGCAATCTGGTGGCGCAGAAGCTGCCCGTGCATCAAGTGACCTTCGTGCCCGACTCTGAAGGCCAGTTCACCAGCGACCGTGGCTGGCGTTTTCCGGAGGATGCCGCCCAACTGAAGCCCCTGATTGACCAGGCCCACGCCTGGGGTCTGCGCGTGAGCCTGTTCATGGACGCCGATGCACCAGCCATGGCCGCAGCCAAAGCCGTAGGCGCCGACCGGGTCGAGCTTTACACCGAGCCCTACGCCGCCGCATGGGGCACTGCGAATCAGGCCGCACAACTGGCCCGCTTTGCCGCTGCGGCGCAAGCCGCACTGGATCTGCACCTGGGCGTCAATGCCGGCCACGACCTCAACCGCGACAACTTGGCCGCCTTCATTTCCCATGTGCCAGGGGTCAGTGAGGTGTCGATTGGTCACGCCCTGATTGCCGATGCGCTGGAACTGGGGTACAGCGCCACGGTGCAGGACTATGTGCGCTGCATTCATGAAGGCTTGTCACGCCGTCCCCGGATCGATTCCGGGCGCATGGATGGCGGTTCAAGCCCGCAATGACCACCTGATGGGCAATGACACCCCATGATCTACGGTATTGGCACCGACATTTGCGACGTGCGCCGCATCGAGGCCAGCCTGGCACGTCACGGTGAGCGTTTTGCCAAAAAAATTCTGAGTGATACCGAACTGGCCACTTGGCGCGTGCGCAGCGCGCGTTGGCCAGAGCGTGGTGTGCGTTACCTGGCGACCCGCTTCAGCGCCAAAGAAGCCTTCAGCAAAGCCATTGGCTTGGGGATGACGACGCCCATGACGTGGAGGTTGTGCGAAATTGGCAAGCTGCCCAGCGGCCAACCGACCGTGGTGTTGCATGGCGTGCTCAAAACCTGGTTTGAAGCCAAAGGCTTGAGTGCCCATGTGAGCGTGACCGACGAGACCGATTACGCGGCCAGCTTCTGTGTGGTAGAAGTTGCACATAAAATTGGTATCTAGCCCATATATATCAAGCGCAATTAGCTATTAAAAGAGGAGTAATTCATGAGTTTTCACGCCCCCCTGATCATCGACATTGCCGGCACCGCGCTGACCAAAATCGACAAGCGCCGCCTGAAACACCCGCTGGTGGGTGGGCTGATTTTGTTCGCCCGCAACTGGCAAAGCCGCGACCAACTCACTGCCTTGTGCCACGACGTTAAAAAAATTCGCAAGGACCTGTTGATTTGCGTGGACCACGAAGGTGGCCGCGTGCAGCGCTTCAAGACGGATGGCTTCACCCACATTCCGCCGATGCGCGCACTGGGTGAGTTGTGGCTGCAAGACGGCAAAACAGGCGAGGGCAGTGGTGCCATGCGTGCCACCCGTGCAGCCACCGCGTGTGGTTATGTGTTGGGCGCTGAGTTGCGCGCCTGCGGGGTGGATTTGAGTTTTACCCCGGTGCTCGACCTGGATTTTCAGGACGATGCCGCCACGCCCGCGCCTGCTGCCCGTGCAGGCACGGCCAGCTTGGGCCAACCCGGCGCTTCCCGGAGCAGCGTCATTGGCGACCGTGCCTTTGCCCGTGACCCGCGCGTGGTGAGCCTGCTGGCCAAGAGCCTGATGCACGGCCTGCAGTTGAGCGGCATGGCCAATTGCGGCAAACACTTTCCAGGCCACGGCTTTGTCGCCGCTGACTCGCACACGGACATCCCCGTGGACCCGCGCAGCCTGAAAGCGATTCTGACCGACGATGCCAAGCCTTACGAATGGCTGGGTACAGCGCTTGCCAGCGTCATGCCAGCCCACGTGGTCTATTCCAAGGTGGACACGCGCCCGGCGGGGTTCTCCGGTAAATGGTTGAACGACATCCTGCGGAGTCAGCTCAGGTTTACCGGCGCTGTGTTCAGTGATGACCTTTCGATGGCCGGTGCCCGCGTGATCGACGGTCAAGCTGTGAGTGCCACCCAGGCTGCGGTGGCCGCCCTCAATGCGGGTTGCGACATGGTGTTGCTGTGTGGGCAGTCGGTGGGTGACGGGGCAGAGCTTGACGCCTTGATCAGCGGTCTGACCGAGTCCCAGCTCAAGGGCCAGTGGCAGCCGCTGGAGGCCAGTGAAGCGCGCCGGCTGGCCCTGCTGCCCAGCAGCCGTGCAACCCACTGGGATGAACTGATGGTGCAGCCCAATTACATGCAGTCGCTGGATTTATTGCCTTAAGCCGTTGATGGCTGAGAGGGCCTGCGTTGTGGTCCGCCTTCGGCTCATGACCCAACAGTCACGGCGCGCGGTGCAGCCGCGGTGCCGAGAGTTCGGCAATCATGTCGTTGCTGGCGGCGTCCACATTCGGGTTGGCCTTGAGCAGGTTGCCTACCGTTAGCAACTTTCTAAGCTCTTGCAAATCTTTGACCGTAGGTGCGACCTTGATCTGGGCGATCGCAGCGGTGCTGTTGCCACCCTTGATCAGTGCGGCCACCTTGGCGGCCCAAACGCTTTGACGTGACATGTGTATTTCCTTTGAATAAATTTTAAGCCATTTTGGCCTCTAGACCTTATAAAACATGCGTACAAAGCTATAAATAATATAGCGTATTAGGCGCATGATCTGAGGTTGTGACGGCGCAGGCTGCGTGTCCGACAATCAACAACCTTACCTTATAGCCTTTTCAGCCATGAAAGCCAAACTCATCAGCAGCGGCCTGGTCTACAGCACCGACAGCGGCCGCATGTGCCCGGACTGCCGCCAACCGACCGCACAGTGCAGTTGCCGCACCGCTAGCGCCCGCCCAGCGTCTGACGGCATTGTGCGGGTGTCACGCCAAACCAAGGGCCGCGCCGGCAAAGGGGTCACGCTGGTCAATGGTGTGGCGCTCGACGATGCCGCGCTGGTGGCCTTGGGCAAGCAACTCAAAACTGCCTGCGGCTCGGGCGGCACGGTGAAAGATGGGGTGATTGAAGTGCAGGGCGACCATGTCGAGCGTGTCATGGGCTTGCTCCAGACGCAGGGCTACAGGGTCAAACGGGCCGGTGGCTGACATGAACCCCGAAGACCTGCAACTGCTGGTGACCCGCACCATGCCCTTTGGCAAATACAAGGGCCGCTTGATGGCCGACCTGCCGGGCGACTACTTGCGCTGGTTTGTGCGCGAAGGTGTGCCCAAAGGTGAAATTGGCCGCCTGCTGGTGCTGATGCACGAGATCGACCACAACGGGCTGTCTGATTTGCTCAAGCCACTGCGAACTGGCTGATTTGGGCTGATCCACCAGGAATCGTTCGTTGAGTGAGTCGATGCAGCAAGGCCATGGTGGCTAGCTGCCAGAGTGTTGCCGGACGCCAAGGCGCCTGCCACTGCGTCACGTAACAGCGCCACCTGCATGGTCAGTGATGGCTGTTCTGTTGACCGGCAAGTCGAAAAAAAACCGGCCTGAAGGCCGGTTTTTTCATCTGGGGTTCAGACTTTAGTAGCGATTACCGCCACCATAGCCACCACCGCCGCCTTCACGACGGCCACCGCCGCCGCCGCCACCACCACCAAAGCCGCCGGTACGCGGCTCCATTGGGCGGGCTTCATTGACCACCATGTCACGGCCGTCGACCGATTTGCCGTTCATGCCGCTGATGGCTGCTTGAGCTTCAGCGTCGCTCGACATTTCCACAAAGCCAAAGCCCTTGGAGCGACCGCTGTCGCGGTCCATCATCACTTTGGCAGAAGATACGGTGCCAAAGTCAGAGAAATTTTGGTTCAGGGATTGGTCATCCACTGAGTAGGAGAGGTTGCCGACGTAAAGTTTCTTACCCATTTTGGGATCTTTCAAAAAAAGCGACTGCGGTTTCAATGAACCGCACGACGCGGGGGAATGATGGTTTAAGTCAAAACCATCAACGGAACTGACGCTTGGCCATAGCCAAGCAGGCAGGAAAACTGGGGTTTCAGGAGCCGGACACGCATCGAGTTTCTGGGGTCAGATCATGGATTCGGTCGCGGAGGGGGAAAATGAGACCGGAGTGAAGCTCGCCGCAAATGGGAGTTTGACAACCGGGAGGATCGAGACTTTCGACCAAAAAGGTTTGGACGCGGCGTGCACAATGCCGCAGACCGTGTCAGACTGCAATTGTTGCAAAGGAAAGCAAATCACAACAATGTGCTAATTTTACGCTCGATCACGTCATCACGCCTTTTGGCCTCATGCGGCGCGCACCAAACCGATGCGCCCGGCCACCCACCTCTCGCCCAGCCACACACCTCTCGCCCAGCCATCCGCCTTCCGCCTGGCACAGTTTTTACTTCGTTGCTTGCGGGACAGGACTTGCTGCCATGTCGTGCGCGCACCACAGCCGCGCGCCTGATGTCTCTAAATGCGTCAAATACACGCGCACCTCAAATTCGAACTGGTGGTAGCGCGGCTCCATGTGGGTGCACAAGCTGTAAAAGGCCTTGTCGTGCTGACGCTCTTTCAGGTGGGCCAGCTCGTGCACAGTGATCATGCGCAAAAATTCATCGGGCACGGTCTTGAACATCGAGGCAATGCGGATTTCGCGCTTGGCCTTGAGCTTGTTGCCCTGCACGCGTGACACCGTGGTGTGGGTGCCCAGTGCGTGGCTGATCACTTGCAGCTTGCTGTCAAACGCCACCTTGCTGACCGGCTCGGCACCGCGCAGGTACTCGGTTTTCAGGGCTTGCACGTAGTCGAACAGCGCCCGGTCGGTGCGTACCGTGTGCGCTTGCGGGTACTTGCTGGTGAGCCAGTCGGCCACCTTGTTTTGCTGCTGCAGCTCTACCACCTGCGCCAATGTGGCGGCAGGGTAGCCGTGCAGGTATTTCATGGGGGCCATGTGTGGCACAAGAATGCTATATGTTAAATAGCTGCTTGCGCACTATCTATAAGGGCTAGAGGGCAATTAGGCTTAAACTTCCCGACGCAGGGCCGGGAACAGGATGACATCGCGGATGCTGCTGCTGTCGGTCAGCAACATCATCAACCGGTCCAGCCCCACGCCACAGCCGCCGGTAGGGGGCATGCCGTATTCAAGGGCGCGGATGAAGTCGTGGTCGTAGTACATGGCTTCGTCGTCACCACTGTCTTTGGCAGCCACCTGGGCTTGGAAACGGGCGGCCTGTTCTTCGGCGTCGTTCAACTCGCTGAAGCCGTTGCCGAATTCGCGCCCGGTGATGTAGAGCTCAAAACGCTCCGTCACTTCAGGGCGGCTGTCGTTGGCGCGGGCCAGTGGCGAGATCTCGGTCGGGTGCTCCATGATGAAGGTCGGCTGCCAGAGCTTCTCTTCCACGGTTTCTTCAAAGTAAAACACTTGCAGGCTCGGCAGGCTGCGTGTTGAGATGTGGTGTTTGGCCTCGGTGATGCCGAGTTTGGGCAGCACGGAACGCAACCAATCGGCGCTGTCGACCTTCAAGCCGGAGCCGTCGTCAAGCATCTGCCCCGCCTCGGTGTATTTACAGATGGCCTCATGGATGGTCAGGCGCTCGAAAGGCTGCTCCAAGTCCACCGGCTTGCCCGCGTAGCTCAAGTGCAGGGTACCCAGGGCTTTCTGGGCGGCGTCACGAATCAGCGCTTCGGTGAAGGTCATCAAATCCTGGTAGTCCCAATACGCTGCGTAGAACTCCATCATGGTGAATTCGGGGTTGTGGCGCACGCTGATGCCTTCGTTGCGAAAGCTTCGGTTGATCTCGAACACACGCTCAAAACCACCGACGATCAGGCGCTTGAGGTAGAGCTCGGGCGCAATGCGCAAAAACAT
>JBBQZG010000102.1:0-12074 GCA_038207945.1 Burkholderiales bacterium | reverse complement strand
GACCAAAAGGCGCGCCAGCTCATGGCCAACCTGCCAGGTTTCATGCAGATGCAGGCCGGGCTGCTTGATGACTCGCTGGGCTTGCGCCACAGCGCACGCTGGCAGCTTCTGGCCGAACAGGACGTGGCCTTGCTGGCGCAGCCCAACTGGTGGCACAACGGCGAAAGCCAGCGAAACATCTACCGCTGGGGCGTACCCACGCAGGCCGTGTTGGACCAGGCCGTTGCCCTGCGCCAGCGGCTTGACCAGCAACGCATTGAAGCCTTGACCGAATTTCGTGAGCGCGTGGTGATGGTGGTGGGGCATGCCCGGTTCACCCCCGCCAGCTTTGCGATCAATGACGACGAAGGTCTGTTTTACCTGGATGCCACGGACGAAGGTGATGGTCGCGTCACGCTTGCCAACGCCTTGTTGCCCGGTGTGAAAGCCTGGCGCGTGGACTGCGAGCACGGGAACCTGGCCAATGCTGAAAACGCGTTTGAGGCCTATCTGGACCTGCTCATCACCGGCAACACCCAGCGCCTGCCGCTGGTGGTGGTTCAGCGTGCTGGCAGCTCTGCCGCGCCACTGGTGCGTAGCCGCCCCGCGCACCAGCGCGCGACCAGCCTGCAGCCGCCCATCGATCTGGCTGATGTGTGTCACCTGGCCAGTGACGCCACAGCACCCGCACAGACGCCTGGCGGCGCCCTGCGCATGACTGTGCACAACGGCAACCTCAAGTTTGTCAGCGCCACCCTCATGGTGGGACACTATGGCGCCTCAACCCTGACCGGTACCGAACGTGTGGTCGACCAATTCATTGGCGGCGTGATGTCGGCATCACTGGCAGCAGGCCTCTACCCCGAAAAGCCTGGCGGCCACCAGATATTTCTGAACAGCCGGCAAGACCCTGACAGCCCACTGGCCCTGCCGCGCCCACCGCATGTGGTGGTGGTCGGGCTGGGTGAAGAGGGCAAGCTGCGCAGCGCGGACCTGATCCATAGCGTGCGCCAGGGCACGCTGGCCTGGGCCCAGCGGGTTGCTGAAACGCCAGGCTGCGCGGTGGCCGAGTTCGATCTGTTTGCCACCCTGATTGCCAGTGGCGGGGTGGGTGTGAGTGCGGCTACCTCGGCCATGGCGATCGCGCAGGGTGTGCGCGAGGCCAATGAAAAGCTTTCGGCGGGTGGCTGGCCACAGGTGGGACACCTGCGCCTGATCGAGATGTACCTGGATCGCGCCACAGAGGCGTGGGGTGCACTGCGCCTGCTGAGTCTCGGGGCACCGGAGCACTACGTGTTGTCACCCAGCGTACGCTCTGGGGTGGGCGCGCTGCGCAGGCCGCTGGAGACGGGCTACCGAGGCACCGGCCATGACTTCATCAGCGCCATTTCTGCCACCGACGAAAACGGTGAGCCCAGCATCACCTACACCCTGGACACCCAGCGTGCCCGCTCGGAGGCGCGGGTGCAGGCGACCCAGACCCGGCTGGTGCGAGAACTGGTGCAACGCGCGTCAAACGATGCCAACCGCGACACCCAGATTGGCCGCACGCTGTTTCAGTTGCTGGTGCCGGTGGAGCTGGAGGCCAGCCTGCGCGGCAGCAGCGAACTGTTGCTGGAACTCAACGACGGCACCGCCGCCATTCCGTGGGAGTTGCTGGATGCACCGCAAGACGGCCGCGGCGGCCCCACCAAACCCTGGGCCATTCGCAACAAGCTGCTGCGCAAACTGCGCACTGTGCAGTTTCGAGGCCAGGTCAGTGATGCCCGGGTGGAAGACGCCGTGCTGGTGATTGGTGAGCCCCTGTGTGACCCGGCTCTGTACCCGCCCTTGCCTGCGGCGCGCGCTGAAGCTCAGGCCGTGGCGGATGTCCTGACCGGCCCGGCCGGCCTGGGTGCCGACCGCGTGCACACCCTGATTGCCCCCGACGACAACCTCGGCCCCGATGCGGCGGCGGTCACCAATGCGCTGCTGGCCCGGCCTTATCGCATGGTGCACATCGCCGGTCACGGTGAACCCGAGTTGCTCCAGCAGGGCCAGCACCCGGTGATGCGTGGCGTGGTGTTGAGTGATGGCACCTTTCTCGGGCCGCGTGAGGTGGAGGCCATGCGGGTGGTGCCTGAGCTGGTGTTTTTGAACTGCTGCCACTTGGCGGCTGACCCACGCCAACTGCTCAAAGGTTATGACCGCGCCGCCTTTGCGGCAGGCGTGGCCAAGCAACTCATTCGCATTGGCGTGCGCTGCGTGGTGGCAGCCGGCTGGGCGGTGGAAGATGGTGCGGCCAACCGCTTCGCCACCGCCTTTTACCAGGCACTGATGCAGGGTGCGCGCTTCATGGACGCCGTGCATGCGGGGCGCGGTGCGGCCTATGAAGCCAATCCTCTGGGCAACACCTGGGCGGCCTACCAGTGTTACGGCGACCCTGAGTGGGTGTGGCAACCCGACCAACGCGACGCCAGCCGGACCGCGCCCCAGGTGGGGCAGGACTATCTGGGCATCGCCTCACCGGTGGCGCTCACCCTGGCGCTGGAGACACTGGCGGTACAAAGCGCCACCCAAGGCGCTGACGCCGCCACGCAACGCGAAAAAATACGCTATTTGGAAACCCACTTTGAGAACGCTTGGGGCGGCATGGGCGCCGTGGCCGAGGCGTTTGGCGTGGCATGGGCGGCGGCCTGTGATGCGCAGCGGGCGATGCACTGGTATGGCCGCGCCGTATCGGCCAACGATGCCAGCGCCTCGGTGAAGGCTTGCGAGCAGCTGGCCAACCTCCGCGCGCGTTGTGCCTGGAGCCGGGTGGAGCAAGTTCAGGCTAAGCGCATTGCGCCCGCCGAGCTTGAGCGGCTGCTGGCGCAAGGGCGAGCCGACATTGACTCTGCGGTGTCCATGCTCACCGCACTGGTGGCCGTGGCGCCAACGCTTGAGCGTGAAAGCCTGCTGGGCTCGGCCTACAAGCGCCTGGCGCTGATGGAAGCGAGTGCCGGGAAGGTCAACACACAAGCGCAAGCCATTGTCCACATGGCAGAACACTATCGTCATGCAGAAAATTTGGCGGCGCAAGGCGGTCACCCGGAGTATTTCTACCCGGCGCTCAACCTGATGGCTGCTGAGTTGATCCATCATGCCAAAGCCAAGGGCTGGCAAGGGTTTGACCCCCAACTCGTCCGACGGGTGCGCGCGAGCCTGGAAGCCAAGCGGCGTGATGACCCGGACTTCTGGAGCGTGGCAGGCCTGCCCGAACTGGGTGTGTACGAGGCGCTGGCCAGCCGGCAACTGGCAGCACAACTGCCCCACATTGCGCGGGCCTTTGATGACCTGCATACGCGTGCGGGTACGCCCCTGCTGTGGGCCTCAGTGGCTGACCAGTTGGGCTTTGTGTTGCGCCATTTCAGTGGTGGCACGGGTGCCGACGCGAAAGCCGCACAAGTGCTGTTGGCCACCTTGCGCGCCTACGCCAAAGCGGGCTGAGACGTGGGCAACGATCCACAGGTGCCATACCGCGGTGTCATGACCTCAAGTGAGCACCCGCATGAACCGCATCTTCATCAGCTACCGCTCCTCCGACGGCAAAAAGGACGCTGATCGGCTGTGCGCCGACCTGAGCCGCCTGCTGGGCGATGAGCAGGTGTTTTTCGACAAGCAAGACCCTTGGCACGCAGCCGGTTGTGTTGCTGTTGCCCACACCTGACCTGTTTGGTATGAATCACCCGCAAGGTGGTTGGCGCATTGACAGGGAGGACGACCCTATTCGCAATGAATTGCTTTTTGCACAGCAAAGCGGCGCCACCATTGTTCCTCTGCTGACTGAGGGTATGGTGATGCCTGCTGCGACCAGCATGCCGGCTTCGCTGCGTTTTATTTGCGAAGCCCATGCGTTGAAACTGCGCACGGATGACTGGGCCCATGACCTCCAGCGCATCCTGGTGGATTTGCGCAAGCAGGGTGTCGAGGCTGCAGCACAGCGGGAATCCTTGATGACGCGACCCGTCCAGTCCCTTGTCAGTCGCCTGCAACGCTGGCTGATGTATCGGGTTTACAGCAGTGACGGGAGCGACCTGCTGGACACTGGCAACATCTCCTTAAGCCTGCAAGCCGACGGCCGTGAACTCAACGGCCAACTCTGGAGCAATGGTGACCAGACCGCTACCACCCTGCGATTGGTGCGTCGCCCTTGAGCCCGAGTGTCATATTGCGGGGGTATTTGCTCACACCCGGCAGCCTTTCAGTCAACCCAGTGCGTCGTTCACCTGTTCATGAAACTCCGCCATGCCCTCAGCCGCCTGTACCTCGCGCGGCATGGCATCACGCACCGAGAACACCCCCAGGATTTTGTTGGCTTCGGTGACGACGGGCAGGTGCCTGAAGCCACGCTCGATCATGATCAGCACGGCATCGGCCACCTTGGTCTCGGGCACCACGCAATACGGGCTGCGCGTCATGATGTCGGCCACCGTGGTGGTGGCGGGGTCGAGTGACTTGGCCACCAGGCGGGTCATCAAGTCGCGTTCAGTGACGATGCCCAGAAGCGTGCTGCTGGTGTCAATGACCAGAACACTGCCGCAATTGGCGCGTGTCATCACACAGGCGGCGGTGTAGACCGTGGCTGTGGGCACCACGCTGACGACGTGGCGCTGCGCCATCGATTGGAATACGGTGCGTTCGGTCATGCTGGGCTCCTTCAGATTGAATTCAAAAACAATAGCTACTCACGCTTGATGGGCAAGGGCTGCAGCCATATTTTTCATATAAATCAACGCAGTGAGGCATTGATCTTCTCCAGCGCCTGGGCACCCGGGTTGAGTTGCGCGGCGTTCAGGGTGTTGAGCGGCACAGCGCAGGTGTTGAGCGAGGTGTGCAGGTCAGTGGCCAGCGGGTCCACATAGAGCAGGCCGGTGACGACCTCGCCACGTGCCTGGTGTTGCTGCATGTAGCCCATGGCGGCATAGCGGTCGGTGGGGTCGTAATCGGTGTGTAATTTGCGCAGACGCAGCACCGAGCCGTCGTGTTGTTCCACTTCAACCACCTCGCCAGGGGCGTAGTCGGCAGTGATTTCGCAGCCCGGTGTGATGAAGTCGATGCGGCTCACGGCCTCGTTGTGCTGGCGCACATAGTCGTAGCTCTTGGTGCTGCCGCCGTGGTTGTTGAAGGTGACGCACGGGCTGATCACGTCAATGAAAGCCGCGCCACCATGCGCCATGGCACCTTTGATGAGCGGCACCAGTTGTGCCTTGTCGCCTGAGAAACTGCGCGCCACATAGGTCGCGCCAAGTTGCAGCGCGATACCCACCAGATCGACCGGGCTTTCGCTGTTGACGACGCCCTTCTTGCTCTTTGAGCCGCGATCCGCTGTGGCCGAGAACTGGCCCTTGGTCAAACCATAGACGCCATTGTTTTCCACGATGTAGGCCATGCGCACACCACGGCGCATGGCGTTGGCAAACTGGCCCAAACCGATTGACGCCGAGTCGCCGTCACCCGACACGCCCAAGTACAGCAGTTCGCGGTTAGCCATGTTGGCACCGGTCAGCACCGAGGGCATGCGCCCATGCACGGTGTTGAAGCCGTGCGAGGCTCCCAAAAAGTAATCTGGTGTTTTGGAACTGCAACCAATGCCCGAGAGTTTGGCCACGCGATGGGGCTCGATGTCGAGGTCCCAACAGGCCTGGATGATGGCTGCCGAGATCGAGTCATGTCCGCAGCCCGCGCAAAGCGTGGAAATACGCCCTTCGTAGTCGCGCCGTGTGTAGCCAACTTTATTGGTGTGCAGGGTGGGGTGGTGCAGCCGGGGTTTGGCAATAAAAGTCATAGGGTCTCCTTGGCCACGCTCTCATGAATGGAACGGATGATGAAGCGCGCGGTGATCGGCGTGCCGTCGTAATGCAGTACCCGGATCAATTTCGCCGGATCTACCTCAAGTTCGTTGATGAGCATGGTGCGCATCTGGCCGTCGCGGTTTTGTTCGGCCACGAAAACCTTGTCGTGCTCTGCGATGAACTTCGATACGGATTCAGGGAACGGAAAAGCGCACAGCCGCATGGCATCCACATGGTCGCCATTGCGTTCGAGTACGTCGAGTGCCTCGCGCATCGCCGGTGTGGTGGAGCCGTAGTAAATCACCCCCAGCCTGGTTGGCGCAGCGGCTTTGCGGAAAATCGGTTGCGGCACCAGCGTGGTGGCGGTGATGAACTTGCGCAACAGACGTTCCATGTTGTAGATGTAGTCGGCCCCCGCCTCGGAGTACATGGCTTGTGGGTTGCGAGAGGTGCCCCGCGTAAAGAAGGCGCCCTTGCTGGGGTGGGTGCCGGGCAGGGTGCGCCACGGAATGCCGTCGCCATCCACATCGCGGTAACGGCCAAAGGGCGTGCCGGCCTCCAGTTGTTCCGCCGTCATGACCTTGCCACGGTCGTATTCCTTGGCATCGTCCCAGGCGAATGGTTTGCACAACCGCTGGTTCATGCCGATGTCGAGATCGGTCATGACAAAAATCGGGGTCTGAAGACGTTCAGCCAGGTCAAGCGCCGCAGCTGAATGGGTGAAACATTCGTGTGGGTCTTGCGGGAACAGCAGCACGTGTTTGGTGTCGCCGTGTGAGGCGTAGGCGCAGCTCAACAGGTCAGATTGCTGGGTGCGTGTGGGCATGCCAGTGGATGGTCCGCCGCGTTGCACGTTGATGATGGTCACCGGAATCTCTGCAAAGTAGGCCAGACCAATGAACTCGGTCATCAGCGACACGCCGGGGCCCGACGTGGCGGTAAAGGCGCGGGCACCGTTCCAGCCCGCACCCACCACCATGCCAATCGATGCCAATTCGTCTTCGGCCTGCACGATGGCAAACTTGTGTTGACCAGTGGCGGGGTCGATGCGAAATTTTTCGCAATATTTCTGAAACGCCTCGGGAATCGAGGTGGATGGCGTGATCGGGTACCAGGCCGCCACCGTGGCACCGCCATACACCAGTCCCAAGGCTGCTGCGCTGTTGCCGTCGGTAAAGATTTGGTCGCCCACGTTGTCGGAGCGCTGCACACGAATGCCCAGTGGCGCCTGCATGTGCTGTTTCACGTAGTCGCGGCCCAGGTGCAGCGCCTGCACGTTGGATTCTTGCAGGCGTTCCTTGCCTTTGTATTGTTCGGCAAAGAGTTTTTCGAACACTTCAGCGTCCACATCCAGCAGCACCGAGAGTGCACCCACGTAAATGATGTTCTTGAACAACTGGCGCTGGCGCGGGTCGGTGTAGGCGATGTTGGCAATCTCGGTCAGCGGCACACCCATGGTGTGCACGTCGTCGCGAAACTTGTTGGCAGGCATGGGCCGGGTGCTGTCGTAAAACAGGTAGCCACCAGACTCGATTTCGGCAATGTCGGCATCCCAAGTTTGCGGATTCATGGCGACCATCATGTCGACTCCGCCACGCCTGCCGTGGTAACCTTTCTCGCACACGCGGGCCTCGTACCAAGTGGGCATGCCCTGAATGTTGCTGGGGAAGATGTTGCGCGGGCTCACCGGCACGCCCATGCGCATCACGGCTTTGGCAAACAACTCGTTGGCAGAGGCAGAGCCCGAGCCATTGACGTTGGCAAATTTGATGACAAAGTCATTGACTGCTTCAATACGTTTCATGCGGCCTCCGGTTGGGCAATGTGGGCTGCGGCTGTGGGTTTGGCGTCTCTGCACTTTGGCCCCGCCTGTGTGGTGTTGAGCAGAAACTTCTGCATGTCCCAGGCGCCTGTCGGGCAGCGTTCGGCGCACAGCCCGCAATGCAGGCACACGTCTTCGTCTTTCACCATGACACGGTTGGTCTTGAGCTCGGCCGACACATACAGGGCTTGGTCGGTATGGGTCGCTGGTGCCTTGAGACGCGTGCGCAGGTCAGCCTCTTCGCCGTTGCTGGTAAAGGTGATGCAGTCCATTGGACAGATATCAACGCAGGCATCGCACTCAATGCAGGTGTTGCGGTTGAACACCGTCTGCACATCGCAATTGAGGCAGCGGCTGGCTTCCTTGAAGGCGGTGGCGGCGTCAAAGCCCAGCTCGACCTCAATCTTGATGCTGGCCAGCGCGGTTTCAGCGGCTGCCCATGGCACTTTGAAGCGCACGTCGTTTGACACATCATTGTGGTAACTCCACTCATGAATGCCCATTTTTTGCGACATCAGGTTAACCATGGGGGCTGGGCGGCGCGTGACGTCCTCGCCGTTAAGCAGCCGGTCAATCGACACCGCCGCCTCGTGCCCGTGGGCCACGGCGGTGATGATATTTTTCGGGCCATACGCGGCATCACCGCCAAAGAAAACCTTGGGCAAAGTCGACTGGAAGGTGCCCTCACCCAGCACCGGCAAGCCCCATTTGTCAAATTCAATGCCGCATTCGGGCTCAATCCATGGAAAGGCGTTTTCCTGACCGACTGCCACCAGCACCTCGTCGCAGGGCACCAGCACATCGGGCTCGCCAGTGGGCACCAGGCTGCGTCGGCCTTTGGCGTCGTATTCGGCCCGCACAATCTCAAACGTCATGCCGGTGAGTTTGCCCTTGTCATGCTCAAAACGCTTGGGCACATGGAAGTTCAGAATCGGAATGCCTTCATGCTGGGTGTCTTCTTTTTCCCAGGGTGAGGCCTTCATTTCATCAAAGCCGCTGCGCACGATCACCTTGACTTCTTTGCCGCCCATGCGCCGGGCCGAACGGCAGCAGTCCATGGCGGTGTTGCCGCCGCCGAGCACAATCACCCGCTCACCCACTTTGGTAATGTGACCAAATGACACCGAGGCGAGCCAGTCAATGCCGATGTGGATATTGGCGGCAGCCTCCTTGCGCCCAGGCACTTCCAGATCACGCCCGCGCGGCGCACCGCAGCCCACAAACACGGCGTCATAACCCTGACCCAGCAGGGCTTGCATGGAGTTCACCCGCTGACCGCTGTTGAACTGCACGCCCAGGTTCAGGATGTAGCCGGTTTCCTCGTCCACCACGGATTCAGGCAGGCGAAAGCGCGGAATTTGCGAGCGGATAAAGCCACCCGCCTTGGCTTCGCCATCAAACACCGTGATGTCGTAGCCGAGCGGTGCCAAGTCACGCGCCACGGTGAGTGACGAAGGCCCGGCACCCACGCAGGCAATGCGTTTGCCGTTGGGCGGCGCGATGCTGGGCATGCGTGCCCGCACATCGTCCTTGAAGTCAGCCGCCACCCGTTTCAGGCGGCAAATGGCCACGGGCTCGGGCTTGTCGCTGTTGTTTTCTTCGACCCGGCCACGCCGGCAGGCGGGCTCGCAGGGGCGGTCGCAGGTGCGGCCCAAAATGCCTGGAAACACGTTGCTCACCCAGTTGATCATGTAGGCGTCGCTGTAACGACCCTGTCCAATCAGGCGGATGTATTCCGGTACAGGTGTGTGGGCCGGGCAGGCCCATTGGCAATCGACGACCTTGTGGAAATAGGCCGGGTTCGAGGTGTTGGTAGCTTGCAAAGTTGTCTCCTCATGCTGCTTGCAAATGCGCTGAGCGCCGCAGGTGGGGGCATACTACGCCCACGCCTTGCGGTTGACCACGCCTGTTTTCCCGAAATCTTCAGATTTACTGATATAAGTCAAAAAATTGGGTTTTGTCCAAACGGCTGATATTTGATTTATCGCAAACTTGCAATGGCAACACCCGCCAAAATGAAACCTCATTGCCAAGGAGAACCCCAATGAAAGCCGACTCAAAAGCCGACCGATTCAAAGCTCTCGATACCTGCCACCAGCAGATACACGAGCACCTGGCCGAACTTGCCGATTTGTTGGAGCGACTTGAAACCTTCAGTGACAGCGCACATTGCCGCCAAAAAGCAAAAACCATCGAGGCGTTTTTTTCGGAGACCGCGCGAGATCATCACGCTGAGGAAGAACGAAATGTATTCCCCAATCTGTTGCTCAGCGATAACGCAGAGTTGGTGCATGCGGTGCAGACGCTCAAGCAGGACCATGGCTGGATTGAGCAAAACTGGCTGGAACTGGCACCTATGCTGCGCGCCATTGCACAAGGCGAAGACTGGGTTGACATGGCTGAGCTCAAGCACAACGCCGAGGTGTTTCTAAACCTGTGCCACGACCACATCGTGCTGGAAGAAACGCTGATTTACCCTGAAGCCAAGGCCCAGCTTGCCGAAGAGCTGGCCAGTCGGGCCAAGCGGCTGGCGGCCTGAGTGATTTGGTGCAGTTTGCCAGCCGCAAATTGCTAAAAGGTTGACAGGTATTTGTGCCTGTGATTATTGGCCCTCAAGCGGGAGCAGTTCGAGCATGCGAGCAAGCTGCAGTGTGGCCGCCAGCGGCAGGATTTCTCGCAGCACTGACGGGGCAAGACTCGCCCCGTGCCGCACCAGCCAGGCATCAACCTCCAGGCCGCGCCCTTCAAATGCCAGTTGACGCAACTCGGACAGGGCCCCGGAGTTAATTTCATTTGCTACTAATTCGATAGCTGTATGCGCTGTATTCACGGTTTCTAGAGGCATATTTGGCTCAAAATGTTGGAGTTTGAGCAATTGGCCAATCACCTGCAGCAATTCGTCAGACCGCACTGGTTTGAGCAGCTGCGCATCGAATGGGGTGTGCTTTTGCGTGTCTGGTCGGACACGGCTTGCCGGTGCGGTTGACAGGCAAACCACGGGCAGCATCGGCACATGTTGCCGGCACCAGTTGAGCAAGTCCCAGCCATTGCCATCGGGCATGTGCTGGTCGGTCAGTACCAGATTGATACCAATACCTTGTGGTCCTTGCAGCACCTGGATGGCCTGGTGCGCACTGCTGGCCTGCAACACGTCAAAGTTGCTCAATGCGTGCGCCCACCTGCAGCACGTAGGGCGCTGGCGCTCCGGGGTTGTCCAACTTCAGCCGCACCCACAAGGCTCCTGCCATGCGGCGCAGGCTGGGCTGCGCCATCGCGCCAAAGGTCTGGCGGCTTGCGTGCTGCAGGTCGGCGGTCGTGGCCCATTGGCACCTCGACCGGTACGCCGTGGGCCGTCAAACCCAGCAGCAGGCACCCTAGGGCGAGCGTTTGGTGACTGAGTTTCACTATGTTTTTGATAGCTGTCTGCTCAATCATGGCAGGGGCTGATGGCCAATTTCATCAATATCCTCAGGCGAGCCGGCCAAGCGGCTTTGCCGGTATTGGCGCGGCGATACCCCGAACCGATCCTTGAATGCCGTGGAGAAATTGGCTGCATTGGGGTAGCCCACTCCCTGGCCAATGTTGTTCACCTCGCGCCGGGGGTCGCCAAGCAGACGCGCGGCTTCTTGCAGCCGGGTCTCGCGTACAAAGGCAGCGCAACTGGTGCTTAGGTGGCAGCGAAACGCTTCATTGAGCTTGCGCGGGGTTACGCCCATTTTCTTGGCCAATTCATTCAGCCCAAGCGTCGCATCCAGGTGCCCCTGTATCCACTCAACCGCCTGCACCAGCCAGCCGGGCGCAGCACTGGCCAAATGCCGCTGTGCGCCAAGGCGCCGACCCAGGTCCACATGCAGGGCCACGCGCGCCAGCACTTCAGTGGCCGAAAACGGTTTGGTGATGAAGTCCTGTCCACCCGCGGCAAAGCCGCGCAGTTTGGCCTCGACATCCACCAGACCTGAAATAAAGATCACCGGAATGCTGGCCGTATCGGGCAGGGGCAGCAGCACATCAAGCAGCACCACATCCGGGCGCATGTGTTGTGCGAACCGCAGCGCCTGCGCGCCATCAACGGCCATCATGACTGTGGCCCCGGCATCGCTTAAAAACTGTGCCATCAGGCGCAGTTCGCTCGGCAGGTCGTCCACGATCAGCAGCGACACATCAGGCGGCAGCGTGGACAGCGCGATGCCCGGCGTGATGAAGTGCACGCGGGTGGTGCGTGAGGTTTGAGAGGTTGAGGCGTGGAGCATGTGTCGATGGGAGTGCAATTTTTGACTAAAGCAAAAAATTTCACGGAAAAGCAAAGTTTTAGTGGGGTTTACAAAGGTTAGTGGGGAAATCTCATAGTCAAATCAAGTTCTTGTAAAGAAATGCAATGAGCATTGATTTTCAGCAAGGCTGGATCAGTGGTTTGGTATGCGAAAAATGAATGGGTCGTTATGAAGTTGAAGCATTGCGTA
>JBBQZG010000101.1:0-12094 GCA_038207945.1 Burkholderiales bacterium | reverse complement strand
ACGGGTGCTGACGCCTACATACTCGGCGATGTCGCATATGGTGATTGGCTCACTGGCGTGTTCCTCAAGGTATTGTTCTGCCCGCCGGACAAAAGATGGCGTGATTTTCTGGGAGTCGTCGAGAAATTCCTCCGATCGGTTGCTGTGCTGGCATTCCAACAGCATAGCGGCAACCATATGTTCAATCTGCGCGGTCAGCAGGGGCGAGTCAGAGACCTCGTCGTCATTCATATTGGCGACTAACCAGGACATGGTCCGCATCCAGCGCTTGCCTGTGGGGGAGTTCAACCGCAGGGCAGTATCAAACTCGACCTGAAGTGGCATGCCGCGTCCAAGGTGTTGCCCGCACTGTTTCTCCAGAAGATCTCGTCCTACTCTTAAAAATAGCTTTTTGGTGTTCGCACTGTGATGTATGCGGACTTGGTGTTGAGCGTTTAGAACGCAGCCAACGGATTGCGAAATGTAGGTGCTCTGACCATTGCTGTCAATGCGTTCTCCGCCTTGTAGTGGCATCTGAACGAGATAAAACGTGTCGAATTCCTCGGGGCTGATTGTGACGTCTCCGCCATAACTAATCTTGCCCAAGCCGAGTTTGCCGAACTTTCGATAGCACATATTCGCGTCTACTGGACTTAGCGTATCCAGATTCGTCAGTTCGTTTTGGCAGAAGACGCTTTGACCCCAAAGTCGAGCTTGCTCAATGTCGCGTGTGTGGAAATGATTGAACTTGGGCATTGCGCCAAAAGCTCCGTTGGTGAGATCCGCTTCAAGCAGCATTACATCGGTCTCCTATACAGGCTTTGAGAGTTAAGCGCAGCCACGGCGCAAAGTGTGCCTCGAGAAATGTTACCGGCTGCATGGATGCGCGTAAATATGGCGGAGTTACGTAGGCGCGGGCAAAAAATATGGGGCCTCTGGGCCCCCATACTGATCCAACCTGATTGATCGTCAGCGCATCAGAACGGCTCACCCTCACCGTAGGTATCGACACAGGATTCGAATTTGGCGTTGCGGTTCTGGCGCATGAACTCCTCGATCTGAGGCTGATAGTGGCGAACAATGACCTCGCGCAAGTCGTCCAGCAGTTCGACCACTGCCACGGCCTGCTCAGTCGTCCAATTCTTGTCGATCAACAAACCAATTCCGCTGTGCAGACCCGAGGGCAAATGCAAGTGCTTCATGGCTTGGCCTTTTTGCGTTTTGAGCCCAATTGCGCAGCACGCTCCCGGGCCTCCTTCAATCGGTACGACTCACCCTCAATGTCGATCACTTCCGAGTGATGCACCAGTCGGTCAATCAGGGAGACCACGCAGGCCGCATTCGGAAACACCGTATTCCACTCGCCAAACGCCTTGTTGGTGGTCACCATCGTGCTCTTGGACTCATACCGGCGGCTCACCAACTCAAACAACAAATCGGCATGCCGGTTCGAATACGACAAATAGCCAATCTCATCAATCACCAACAAATCCGGCACCGCATAGTGACGAAGGCGTCTGCGCAAGGCGGCATCACTGTCCAGCGCCGCCAAGTCCCCCAGCAATTCACCGGCGGTGGTGAAACGCACCGTGTGCCCCTGCACCAGCGCCTGATGCGCCACGTTCCTTGCCAGCATCGACTTACCGACCCCATTGGGGCCGCGCAGCACCACGTTGGCACCCTCCTTGATGAAGTCCAGCGCCATCAAACCCTCCACCGCACCCCGGTCACACTGCTTGGGCCAGCTCCAATCGAAGTCTGCCAGCGCCTTGAAACGGCCGATCCGGGCAGAACCAATGCGCCGCTCCAGACTACGCTGGGCGCGGGCATCTTCTTCCCACTGGATAAAGCCGGGCAGCCAATCGGCAGCGGCGGTCTCTGACCAATGTTCCAGTATGCCGTGCAGCCGCAGAGCTGTTGCGCGCGCGCGCAGATCATTCAGGTTTGACTTCATCATCATCTCCGGCAGTGAGGGTTGTAGGGTTGGTATTGAGCTTGGGCGAGTCAGCAGGCGAATCGGTGGCTATGGGGACTCCCAGTTGGTCGTAGCTATCGAGCCGATGCGCATGGATGACAGCGTCACGCTGGCGCACCCGGGCGCTGAGCTGAATATCCACCGGCGCGGGTTGCTGGCGTGCCTCGCGCTGCATCTCCAGCGCCAGACGCACGGCGTTGGGATGCGGCACCCCACGTGCCAGGGCAGCAACAATGGCGGTTTGCACCTCAGCGGCGCCATAGCGATCAATCAATCTCAGCAACGACGCGGTGATGGAGCCCAAGTTCTCACCGCGTGCGCCAGCCTGATTGAGCAACTCCTGGCTGGCGGGTGCCGCCTGGCGCAGCCGACTCATGCCGCGCTGAGAGCGGGCCTGTGCCTTGCGTTCGACCAGATCGCTGATGTGAACGGCGAGCTCGATTTGCTGGTCCTTGTCATAACTGCGCACATGGCTGGCCACCACCTCCTGACCATCCAGAATCCGAATCTGGTTTGCAGCGGCCAGCACCGTGAGGCTTTTGCGTACCTGGGTGTGCGGGACCGAATAGTCGTTGAGGTCAAAACGCACATAGGGCGTCTTGCCGACCTGGACCACCAGGCGCTCTTCGACGACAAAGGGATTGGCGGGCAGTGCCAGCAGTCGGGGTTGTTCCTGCACAAAGGCTTGCCCCACCGTCAGGGTCTTGTCCTGCGGGCACAGGCGGTCATCGGCTTGGCCCACACACCAGATGTCGGCCTGGGCGTTGAGGTCGGCCAGATCGGTAAATGTGCGTGCAGGCCAGAAGTTATCCCGCACGTAACGGATAGCGCGCTCTACGCGGCCCTTCTCATTGCCCCTGGCCACGGCCACCGGGCAGGGCTCGAAGTGGTAGTGGCCGGCAAACGCCAGCAGCTGCGGCGAGAACCGGATGGCATCACCCTGGCGCTGCAGCACCGCGCTCTTGAGGTTGTCGTACAGCAGCACGCGGGGCAAGCCACCCCACGCCTCAAACGCTTGGACGTGGCCGCCAAGGAAACTCTCCATGCGCGCATCCAGCGAGAAGCGCAGAAAGATGCGCCGTGACCACGACAGCACCATCACAAAGGCCATCAGGGGACGCTTGGCCTGTCCGATTTGCAGGTGCCCAAAGTGAGCCCAGTCGACCTGACCTTGTTCACCCACCAGCGTCACCAGTCGCAGGTAGGCCTCGGCCGCTGGTCTGGGGCGGTGGTTGGCAATGAGGTGTCGGAAGTGGTCAGGCCCGCCCTGGTAGCCGCGCTCACGGGCCATGGCGTACAGGCGGCTCGCCCCCAGCGTGGGGAACTTCTTCAAGGTCTCATGGATGAAGGGCAGGTAGGGGTCGATGCGGGATGGTCGCACTTTACCGATGTCTGGAAGTCCGGCCTGGCGCAGGACACGCTGGACGGTGCCGTGGTGCACTTTGAGTTGGCGCGCGATGGTGCCGCATCGCCAATGCTCGACATGGTAGTAGCGCTGGATTTGCGCGATCAGTTCAGGGGTCACGGTCATGCTGGGGCTCTTTCTGGGTTGGCACACGTTGAGGGCGACGAACACGACAGCGCAGAAACCCGATTCGCACAAACAGATCACAGTTGCGCAAGCAGAAGTGGCACTGCCCGGGTTCAAGTGCATCGGGTTGGAGTGGTGTCGCATCAGGGGACAGTAAAGCAGGCAGTGCCACAGGTGGGGAACCCTGATGCGTCACTTTGTTGGTTTGTTTGCTGCGATAGCAACGCTGCCGTGCGGCATGGGCGTGGCGTCCGCGCAGGCTGGTTTGGTAGCGCTCACCGGCGCCCTGGACGCAACGGGTGCGAACCAGAGTGGCGCACTCAGTGCTGCAGTACCGGTTGCCGCGATCACAGTGGCTGCAGATGATTACGGCTGTGCGGCAGCTGGCACACAGGTAGCGTCTTGGGTTTGGCTCCATCGGCACATGAGGCCGACGGGGTTTGGCTAGACATTGCCCAGCGTTTCGTGAAATACTGACGCTGGCAACGCAGCCCTTTCCGGGCGACGGGGCGCGATAGCGGTTTGTAACTTCCCGGTTTGTGGCCGTTGTCGCGCTTGCTTTTTGCTGTTTCGGCAGGACTACTTTAGCTGGCCACGCCGAAGACCCAGGCACCACGCATCACAACCACCCCCCCCAATTTACAGGCGCCGCGTTCAAGGGGGTGTCTCCAGTAGCCCTTCGGGCTCCTTTCAACACCCCCTTGAACGGTCAACTCAGGACCAGCCCCAACATCTAATTCCGCCAGATTTATGCGCTTTCCGACAGCCGTTCACATCACCACCATAGCTATGCTTTTAATAGCTTATTGCTCTTATTACATAAGGGTTAGAGGCCAATTTCACTCTAAACCAAGCTCCTGGATCTTGCGGGTGATGGTGTTGCGGCCAATGCCGAGTTTTTGGGCGGCTTCAATGCGTCGGCCACGGGTGGCAGCCAGTGCGGCCAGAATCAGGCGCGCTTCGAACCGCGCCGTCAAGACATCCCACACATCGGTGCGGTCGGTGGCCAGCAAGGCACTCGCCTCCTGCTCAAGCCCTTGCTCCCAGGCCGGCAGACCGCTCACCATGACCCCATGCGTCTCGGACGGTGCACGCGCTTCGGAAACAGGGTGTGCAGCTTGCGCGCCGGGTAGCACCGTCACGGAGGGGAGCCCAGCATCGAAAGCAGCTTGCGGCGTTGCCTCGTAAGCGGCAACGGGCGTCGCAAGCCCGGCCGCCGATGCGGCACTTGACACCGCACGTTCGTCCACCGCCACTTCGGGCGGCAAATCTTTCGACTCGATCACTTGCGCAGGCGCCATCACAGTCAGCCAGTGGCAGATGTTCTCCAACTGCCGCACATTGCCCGGAAACGCAAATTGCCCCAGCCAGACCAGCGCCGCATCTGAAATGCGCTTGGGTTCCACCCCCAACTGGCGCGCGCTTTGCTGCAAAAAATGCCTGGTGAGCGTTGGAATGTCCTCCCGGCGTTCACGCAATGCCGGCAAGCGCAGACGAATGACGTTCAGGCGGTGAAACAAGTCCTCGCGAAAGGCGCCGTCCTTGACGCGCTGCTCCAGGTTCTGGTGCGTGGCGGCAATCACCCGCACATTGGTTTTGACAGCGCTGTGGCCACCGACCCGGTAAAAGTGGCCGTCAGACAACACACGCAACAAGCGGGTTTGCAAATCAAACGGCATGTCGCCAATTTCATCCAGAAACAACGTGCCGCCATCAGCCTGCTCAAAGCGGCCGCGGCGCATGGTCTGGGCCCCGGTGAAGGCACCACGCTCGTGGCCAAACAACTCGGATTCCAGCAAATCTTTCGGGATGGCTGCGGTGTTGATGGCCACAAACGGGCCATTGGCCCTGGGCGAATGTTTGTGCAGCGCGCGCGCCACCAGTTCTTTGCCGGAGCCGGACTCACCGGTGATCATGACCGTGACATTGCTCTGGCTCAAGCGCCCAATGGCACGAAACACATCCTGCATGGCGGGTGCCTGGCCAAGCATCTCAGGCGTTTCAGCCATGCCTTCATCGCTGAATTCCTCACGCTGGCTTTCTTCCATCGCGCGGCGAATCAGCTCCACCGCCTTGGACAAGTCAAACGGCTTGGGCAAGTACTCGAAGGCACCGCCCTGAAAGGCAGACACCGCGCTGTCCAGGTCAGAATACGCCGTCATGATGATTACCGGCAAGCCAGGGTACTTGGCCTTGACCTTCTCCAGCAAATCCAGCCCGGAGCCACCCGGCATGCGAATGTCGCTGACCAGCACCTGCGGCCCCTTGTCGTCTTCCCCCAGCGCGGTCAGGACATCGCGGGCGTTGGTGAAACTGCGGGTCGGCAACTGCTCGCGCAGCAGCGCTTTTTCCAGCACAAAGCGAATCGACTGGTCATCGTCTACGATCCAAATGGGTTTCATCACGTTGTCTCGCCTTCGGTTAAACCCAAATCTGCAGGGCTCCATGCTCACCCTGCAGTGCAACCTGGAAGTCCCTGCGCTCAGGGCAGTGGAATGAGTATCTTGAAATCAGTACGGCCGGGCTCGCTGTCACACTCGATCAAGCCATGGTGTTGCTGCACAAAGGTTTGCGCCAATGTCAGCCCCAGCCCCGAGCCGCCTTCCCGCCCGGACACCAGCGGGTAAAAAATGCGGTCTTTGATCGAGTCTGGCACGCCAGGCCCGTTGTCAATCACATGCAATTCCAGTGCCAACCGGTAGCGTTGTTTGCCAAAGGTGGTTTGGCGCGCCACCCGGGTGCGAAAAATCAGTTGTGCATTGCCCTGTGCAATCCGTTCAGACAGTGCCTGCGCGGCGTTGTGGGCGATGTTGATCAGGGCCTGAATCAGTTGCTCCTGGTCGCCGCGAAACTCAGGGATGGAGGTGTCGTAGTCACGCACCACACTCAGCCCTTTGGGAAACTCGGCCAGAATCAGCGAGCGCACCCGCTCACACACTTCATGGATATTGACATCACCCACCACATGCGGACGGCGGTGCGGCGCCAGCAACCGGTCTACCAATGACTGCAGGCGGTCTGCCTCATGAATGATCACCTGGGTGTACTCGGTGAGTTCTGGTGAGGACATCTCAAGCTCCAACAACTGTGCGGCACCCCGGATGCCGCCCAGAGGATTCTTGATCTCATGCGCCAAATTGCGAATCAACTCCTTATTGGCTTGCGCCTGCTCAGCCAGGCGTTCTTCACGGTCTTGCCGGGCCTGCTGCTCAAGCGGCAGCAGCTCAATGATGATTTCATGGGCCTCCGTCAGCGTCACGATCACATGCACCGGCAAGGGTTCGCGCCCAACGCGCAACAACCAGGCGTCGTAGCGCAGTGCGGCAAACTCGTTACTGCCTGCACCTTGCAGTGCCGTCTTCAAGTGCGAGGGCTCGGTGAAACTCTCGGGAAAACTCGACCCAACAATCGAGCGGCGCGAAATACCCAGTGCATCTTCCAGCGCGGCATTGGCAAACAACACGGCGCCGTCGCTTTGCACCACGGCCACCAGCGTGGCCAGCAAATCAAAGGATTGGAAGCGCTGCGCAGGCGTGCCCAGCGCTTCTGGTGGCAGAAAAGGGTTGGGTTTCAGCACGCGCCTTCCCCGCGCCTAACGTGCTGCGGCTGTGGCAGGCACACGCCCTAACTCGCGTCGGATACCGGCAATGTCGCTCTCGTTGCGCGCGAGGCTGGCTTTGAGTTCCGCCACGCGGTCGAGGTATTTTTGGTAATTGCGCGCCTCATCACCGCGCTTTTCTGGCGCGCCATTGTTGTATTCCTTGACCAGCTCCGCCTGCCGTGACTCAGCTTTGGTCAGCTCAGACTGCAAGATCAGGCGCGCATCTGAGTCACGGGACTTCTGCTCCGACACGTCCACCCGCGCACCACTGCTGGCAGGCGAGGCGCCTGAGCCGGCCACTTTTGGCGTTGCTGCCTTACCCGGGCGCGTGCCTTGCACCACGGTGACGTTGCCACCCTCTACCAGCTTGCAGCCTTTGGCCTGTGCCTGCGACACCGTGTTGGTGTATTCGTTGCCGCAGCGATAGATGCGTTCCTGGGCCTGTGCCGAAACACACAATGCCAACGCCCCCAAAACTGCCAAAACGGTTTGTTTCATACGAATGATCAGCCTCTCAAACAGCGTGTTGCGCAGACCTCACATCAAGCCACCACACAATCACCCCGACGGCTAGTTTCCCACAATAAAAAAGGACGGCCAAAGCCGTCCCTGGTTTCTCCCTTCAGGTTGCCGGGGGCAACCTGAAGCAAGCGATCACAACGAGTAATACATGTCGAATTCAATCGGGTGAGTGGCCATGCGCAAGCGCGTGACTTCGCCCATTTTGAGTTCGATGTAGGCATCGAGCAAGCCGTCGGTGAACACGCCGCCCTTGGTCAGGAAGCTGCGGTCTGCATCAAGGCATTCCAGCGCTTGATCCAGACTGTGGCAAACGGTCGGGATCAATGCGTTTTCTTCGGGAGGCAGGTGGTACAGGTCCTTGGTGGCCGCTTCGCCGGGGTGGATCTTGTTTTCTATGCCGTCCAGGCCGGCCATCATCAAGGCCGAGAAGCCCAGGTAGGGGTTCATCAGTGGGTCAGGAAAACGTGCTTCAATGCGGCGGCCCTTGGGGTTGGCCACATAAGGAATACGGATCGACGCCGAGCGGTTCTTGGCAGAGTAAGCCAATTTGACTGGCGCCTCAAAACCGGGCACCAGGCGCTTGTAGCTGTTGGTGCCAGGGTTGGTGATGGCGTTCAGGGCACGGGCGTGCTTGATGATGCCGCCGATGTAGTACAGGGCAAAGTCGCTCAAACCTGCATAACCGTCGCCGGCAAACAGGTTCTTGCCGTCTTTCCAGATTGACTGGTGCACGTGCATGCCAGAGCCGTTGTCGCCGACGATGGGCTTGGGCATGAAGGTGGCGGTCTTGCCGTAGGCGTTGGCCACGTTTTGCACGACGTATTTCAGAACCTGGGTCCAGTCAGCGCGCTCAACCAGCGTGCTGAACTTGGTGCCCAACTCGCATTGGCCGGGTGCGGCCACTTCGTGGTGGAACACTTCAACCGGAATGCCCAAGGATTCAAGAATCAGGGACATTTCAGCGCGCATGTCTTGCGTGCTGTCGACTGGCGGCACGGGAAAATAGCCACCCTTGGTGGTGGGACGGTGGCCACGGTTGCCGCCTTCCATTTTCTTACCCGAGTTCCACGGTGCCTCGTAGTCGTCGATCTTGAAGAAACAACCCGACATGTCGGTGTTCCAGCGCACGTCATCAAACAGGAAGAACTCTGGCTCAGGACCAAAGTAGGCGGTGTCGCCCATGCCCGAGGCCTTCAGGTAGGCTTCAGCCCGGCGTGCCACCGAACGTGGGTCACGCTCATAAGCCTTGCCATCGCCCGGCTCGATCACGTCACAGCTCATGAAGAGGGTGGTTTCTTCAAAGAACGGGTCGATGTTGGCGGTGTTGGCGTCGGGCATGAGTTGCATGTCCGAGGCTTCAATGCCCTTCCAGCCGGCCACGGAAGACCCGTCAAAGGCGTGACCAGAAATGAACTTGTCTTCATCAAAGTGCGACACAGGCACGGTCACGTGCTGCTCTTTGCCACGGGTGTCGGTGAAGCGGAAGTCAACAAACTTGACTTCGTTTTCTTTCACCATCTTCATCACGTCTGCGACGGTCTTGGCCATTTATTACTCCAAAGGAATCGTTGTTAAAAGGGGTTCAGCGGTAAGGAATGCAGTTTTTGTGCCAGACCTGCCGCTTGATGCGAGATCCGTCAAAGCGTCTATTTTGCACTGAGTTTGGACACTTTCAAACTCGTAACCCAAGGGTGCCTCGGTATTTCATTGGCTCAATGCTGCGCATAGGCCCTCGAATTGCACCATTTATGTGCAATTCTCCACAATTCAAAATCAAAATGTCATGGCTGCACCAATTCGGGGCCCAGCTTGACATTGAATGGCTTCAAGCCTTCCAGCAATGCGGCATACGCGGATGCCACCTGACCCGGCGCGCCTTTGACGCCCAGCTCGATGTGGCGGCCAAATTGCGGGTGATCCACGCTGGGCAGGCTAAACACCTTTGTGCCCGCGTGGTCGCGTTCAATGGCTTCCATCAGGGGCGTCAGTGTGGCCTCCATGGCACCAAAAACGATCACCGAGCGCTCCAGCCAAGCCTGAGAAGTAAAAAATGACTGGTAGTGCGTATCAAGCACCCACTCAATCATCGGCCAGGCCATGACGGGAAATCCGGGCACGAAATAAACGCCCCCACGCTCGCCCACTTCGTGTGGCTCACTGCCCCCCAGGGGGGTTAATTTCCCTTGGGGCGGCCCGGCGGGAAATTCGCCCCCACGCTCAGTTGTGCAGAAAAAACCTGGAATCTTGTTGTACGGATTGGGAATGATGTGTGCGCCTTGCGGGAACACGCCCATATTCAAGCGATGCAGGTTGTCCGCCTGCTCAGGGTCATAGACCTGCCCTTTTTCCAGCGCCATGTCTTTCATGCGCTGCTCAATGAGCACTTTAGCCTCGCCATTCAATGCCAATGCCACACCGAGTGCGCGCGCAGCACATTGGCGGGTATGGTCATCCGGCGTGGCACCAATGCCGCCGGTGGAGAACACCACATCGCCCGAGGCAAACGCACGCCGTAAGGCGGTGGTGATGCGTTCCGGGTCGTCGCCCACGTACTCGGCGTAGTCAAGTGACAAACCACGCGCCTTGAGCAACTCGATCACCTTGGGCAAATGCTTGTCCGTGCGCTTTCCCGACAAAATTTCATCACCAATGATGATCAGGCCAAAACGCGGACGAAGGTCAATTGAGGGAAGGGGGAGTTGTGTCGGGTTCATGTTGAAGTGACGAAGTCGGAGAATCAATGACCACAGCACCGGATGATGCAGGTGCGGTGGCACGCTCAGCCCGCAGCGACTGCAGCGCTGCCAGGCAGTAATGCGCAAACCACAGTGACGACAAAGCAAACACCAGCGTGTAGATCCAGATGGCAAGCGGCACCAAAATGACAAACGCTGCGGCCAGCAAGGCACCAGAGGCCCAGATCAGACTGGGCGCTGCGCCCAGGTAACCGCAAAATATGCCAATACCGAGCAAAGGCAGTCGATGACGACGAAAGATTTCCGTTCGCTCTTCGCGGCTGGCGTGCTCGGCCAGCGCATCAAAAGCCATGACCCGGTAAGTAAGCCAGCCCCAGATCAAAGGTGGCAAGATCAGAATCAAGGGGGGAATCAACCACAAGGGCACCGAAACCAGCAAAGCCACCAGCGCCAGCAGGGCCGACATCAGCGACCATGCCAGACTTGTCACAAACGACGCACCGCGCAACCGTTGCAAGGCTGGAAATCGCCTTGCAGCCACCAAAGAGGTCAGCGCTGGCGTCATGAGAAGCGCAACCACCAGCAGGGACAGCACGACAATCAACGGGGTCACGGCAAAAATCACAATCAGCGGCGCCAGTGCAGACTTCAGATTGCCCAAGCCCATGGCCTGAAGCCATGACGAAATGCTGCCAATCAGCGTCGAGGCATCCAGCCACAGCCGAACCGTCTCCAGTGCGTTGTCCCAGTAAAGGTAGCCCAGGCCCAAAGACACGCCGCCCATCAGCACCAGCGGCAAGAGAGACAGCAGCATCACCCGTGGGCGCAAACAATACGCCACGGCACGCCAGAAGGAATCAAGCAGAAGACTCATGCTGCCAAGCATACCGCAGCGACGCCACCCACAAGCGCCACGCGGTCAGGCTCGCCCCAGCAGACGCATGAACCCCAAACGCTGTTGTGCCCAAAACCCACGTCCGTAGTCGCGCCCCTGCTCGACCTGATCACGCACCCCAGTGGCGTCGTAACGCAACTCGAAATTGGCGGTGCCAAACAGCATGTCCCACCAAGGCAACAACACACCAAAGTTTTGCCCCCCCAGCATGGGTTTGCCCAGTGATTCATCGCCGATGCTGATGCTGTGGTGTAGCCGGTGAAAGCGCGGACTGATCCACAGGCGCTCACCCCATTGACCAAACCAGATGCGCACGTTGGCGTGCTGAAAACTCTCGCTGAGCTGCGTGAAGGCCACAATGGCCACGAACTGGCCCGGTGCAATGCCGATGAACTGCGCCACCACGACAAAAATCACGGCGCGAATCACGTCATCAAGCAGATGGTTG
This sequence comes from Burkholderiales bacterium, assembly GCA_038207945.1. Taxonomy (GTDB): domain Bacteria; phylum Pseudomonadota; class Gammaproteobacteria; order Burkholderiales; family Burkholderiaceae_C; genus Rhodoferax. Next base: position 447 of record JBBQZG010000101.1, on the reverse strand, counting down.
CGGTTGTCGCTCCACATCGTCACCTGGGTTTGCGCGTGGTGCAAGGCATGCAACTGCCACCACCAGGTCCAGTGGTGTTGCGCGCGGTGAATCCAGTAATTCACAAAATCCAGCACCACTAGGTACAGCAGCAAGCTCACCCACGGCAAATCCGTCACGCCGGGCCAAATGCCATCGAGCTGGAAAGTTTCCCAGCCCGCCACGCGCAAGGCGCCAAAGCCTTGGTCGAACAATGGGTCGAGTGTGAAAAACAACACCACCCGGAACAAGCCCAAGCGATGAATCAGGGTGTACAAGATGTCCAGACGCACCGCCTGACGGTCCGTCACCGGTTGCGCCGGCCGCCAGCGCTGCAGCGGGCCAATCAGCACCACCAACACCGCCAGTTGCAACAGGCCCACCAGCAACCAGCCGGTGGCGTTGTAACCATCGGGCAACAGGTTACCC
>JBBQZG010000100.1:0-12186 GCA_038207945.1 Burkholderiales bacterium | reverse complement strand
TACCCACCTGACTTGTCTTTTTGTCCATCTGCTGCGTTGCAAAAACGGTTGTATAGCTCGCTATACGCCCATTTTTACGCCTTGCAGCTGAACAAAAATCCTACGTCATCTGGGCATATTTATTCTTAGAAATCACCTAAGCCGATGGCGAGCAAGGCGCGTTGTTGCTCAAGGGTCAGCGCATCTCGAAGGCTTCTTGGTGAAAGCGCGGCCTCACGCCCATGGACATGAGGCCGTTGCGCAGGGCGTTAGCCAGGCCAGCCGGGCCGCAGAACCAGATTTCACTTTTGTCAGTGGCTGCCAGGGCGTGGGCCTTCAGGACTGCGCCCTGGCTGGCATCATGGATGTGCAGGCGCACGCCGGGCAGTGCAGCACACATTGTGGTCAGGCGTTGGGCAAACGTATCTGCGGCTTGGTTGCGGGTGCAGTAATGCAAGTCTGCCGTGGGCGCTTGTTGCGGGTTGGCTTGCAGAGACTCCAGCCAGGCCAGAAAGGGTGTCACACCAATGCCACCGGCGATCCAGATTTGGTCCGCTTTGGGCTGGCGCCGGGCCAGGTCAAAGCGGCCGTAAGGGCCTTCCACACGCACGGTCTGGCCAGCTTGCAGGCGCCGGGTCAGGCCCTTGGTGTAGTCGCCCAAAGCCTTGATCTGGAAATCAAGGGTGCGGTCGCCCCGGTCGGCACTGGCAATGGTGAAGGGGTGCGCACCCTCTTTGCCTTCAAACGTGACAAACGCAAATTGGCCCGCGCGGTGGCCGCGCCAATCCTGTTGCAGGCGGCAGCGCACCGCACACACATCGCCAGGCAGGCGCTCTACCGAGATAATTTCGCCCGTCGCCTGGCGCGATTTGCCAATGACATTGCGCAGCGACTTCACCGCGCCATACACGCCGGCGGCCAGCAGCGCACCCAGCAATAGGCCCACGGGCTGCAGCCAGTACTCTGTGGGCACCAACAAGGCCGCATGAAACGCCAGCATCAAATACAACACCGGCATGGCCTGGTGCAAGATACGCCAGGCGCGGTACGGAAACTTCTTCCACAGCGTGACCACCAGCATGGCCAACACGGCGTAGATGGCCCATTCGCCCATGTCTTCAGCCAGCTTGCGCAACACCTCCAGAAAGCCGGTGAATTTTTCTTTGCCGACACGCCCCTCGCGGCCTACCAGGGCTTTGAGGATGTCGTCAGACATCTCAATCAACCAGTGCGCAGCGGCAAAACCCACAGCGGTGATGCCGGCCCACTTGTGGGTACGGTAGATGCGGTCCATGCCGCCCAGCGGGGTTTCCAGCCATACCGGGCGGGTGGCCAAAAACATCACCAGCGACATCATGGCCACAGACAGCAGGCCGCTCAGGTGCAAGGCCTGCTGGCGCGCCAGCCACAGGGTGCTGGCCCCTGCGGGTGCAACGCTGGTGACCACAGCCCAACCCCAGGCCAGGGTGACGAGTGACAGCAGGCTCAAAATCAAGGTTTTCATGGCATTTTTCAACGGTGTACACGCGTGTGGAACGGCGCAGTGGCTCAGGGCTTGGCAGGCGTCGCACCGCCGGTTGCGGGTATCAGGTCGTCACGGCAACGGCGCTCATTGCAGTTGCCCATCAGTTTTTGCATCATGCCGCCTGAGCGCTCATCGCTTTTGCGGGCATCGCACTGACCCTGGATGCTGCCGGTTTGCGCGTTCACATGCAACGTGATGCGCGCGCCGTCCCGGCCCGTGGCACGCACTTCATAGTGATCACGTTTGAGTTTGATTTTTTCAACGTCGCGGTAACCCGCCGCTTCCAGCTTTTGCAGCACTTGCGGCGCACTCAGCGCGGCGCTGGTGTTGCGCCATTGCGAAGATGTGTCGTCTGCATGGGAGGGCGTGAACATTGCGCCGACAGCCATGAAGCAGGCAGCCAGGCAGAGCGTTGACGAGGGGGAAGTTGAATTCATGGTGTGCACCTTGTGGCTCAAATGATGTGTGCAACAGGGGCTGAGTTTGCGCTGTGCTGCTTAATGCTTGCGTCGCTGGGTGGCCGTAGCGAGGTTGTGTGGCCGAGGTGTGGCGCGTGGGGCCACGTCATTCGTCGTAGTAGCCGCGCTCTGCGTCGCGGTGGCAGGCCAGACAGTTGGCCTTGGAACGCACGTCTTTGTGCTTCCATTCCCAAGCGGGCACTTCGCGGTGCTCGTCCATCCATTTGGGCAACTCGGTGATGCGCAGCGGCGCACTGGCAGAAGACACGCCGCGTAGCAGCTTGCTGCTGAAATTGCGCCCGCCCTTGTCGGCGGCGTTGGCCGTCAGGTAGGCCTCAATCTTGGCAGCGGTGGCCGCATCGATGCTGGCATCTTCCCCAAAGTGGTTTTGCAGGTTACCCATCATGCGTTTCCAGGAACTCACCGGCAGCATGGCGGGCGAATACGCCAGGTGGCAGCTGGCGCACTCTTCTTTGACCACTGCGTCAGTGACGGGGGTGTAAAAGTGACCGCCACCGGCTTGGGCACGGCCCAGCACAATGGCAAAAAAACTCAGGGCCAACACGATCAGGGCCAGTGGGCGGTAGGGCATGTTCATGGTGTCTTCCTGTTTGCAAGCGGGGTGGGTTACAGGCTCGTCATGTAGGTCAGCCAGTCGCCTTTTTCGGCGGCGCTGCATTCACGGCCGATGACTTCGTTGCAGTTGCGTTTGAACCATTTCTCGACCTTGGCGGGGTCGGTGTAGCGCGTGGGGGTGGCTGACACGGCCATCGCATCGATTACTTTTCCTGTGGCGTTTTTGCCCGCAGCACGCGGGTTGCTGCCGTGGCAGTTGGTGCAACTGGGGCTGGCGGGCTTGCCGGTGGTGAAGTTGTGGGTCTGCAGGGTTTGGCCACGTTGCGCAGAAAACCCATTGAACGCGGGGTTGGCTGCCTTGGCAGCGCTGGCGTATTGGGCCAAGAGGGCATCGCGTGGGCCGGCCAAGGCCAGGCTGCTCAAACCAATGGCAAGGGTGCTGGCAATGAAGAAGGTGCTGAGTTTGTGAGGCATGTCGGGCTCCCGGGGTGCGTGTTGAAGTGGTGAAGGCCTGTACTGTGCCTGCCGCTTGCTGAACGCAAGGTGAATCCCGCGTTCATCTGGCGTTCATGTGGGCGCCGCTATAAAGAGGGCCTATGCAACACATGCAAGCCGCCCATGTCCGGATACCCAAGCCCTTGTTGCGCCGTCATTGGCGCATCGTCTTGGCGGTGGTGTGCTTGGCTGCACTGATTTTGGGTGGCGGGCTGGCGCGTGCCGACAGTGACCACGACCGTGCCCGTGACGCACGCCAAGCCGGGCAAGTGCTGCCGCTGGCATCCATTTTGGAGCGCGTGGCACGTGAACACACGGGCAAAGTGCTGGATGTTGAACTCGACCGTGACAAAGACAATGGTGTGGTGCGATGGGTCTATGAGGTGAAAGTGCTGACCCCCGGCGGCACGCGGCTCAAACTTAAGATCGATGCCAAAAGCGGCGAGCTGATCAGCCGCACGCATAAGGATTCACATTAAATGCCCTTCCTGCATGACCGAGCTGTCCGCTTTAACCTGCTGCGTACGTCGCGCTCAACCCAGTCAATCATTGGGGGCATGGATTATTGGGGCGTCATGCGGTGGCACACGTCAAAGTGCTGGCGGGCACGACAGTTACGATGGGCACAAACTCCGTCATCCGTCCCTTTTTTTAGCCAAGAGCCCATGCCATGCGTGTTTTGATTGTGGAAGACGAGCCCAAGTTGCTCATTCAACTCAGCGACGGCGTCGAAGCCGCAGGTTATGCCATAGACCTGGCGGACAACGGTGTTGACGCCCACCACCTTGGGCAAACCGAGCCTTTTGATGCTGTGGTGCTGGACCTGGGTCTGCCAAAAATGGACGGCTTGTCGGTGCTGCGCCAATGGCGGGCTGCCGGGCGCAGCATGCCGGTGCTGATCTTGACCGCCCGTGATGGTTGGCACGAAAAAGTTGCGGGTATCGATGCCGGGGCGGATGATTACCTGGCCAAACCTTTTCACATGGAGGAGTTGCTGGCCCGCCTGCGCGCCTTGATTCGCCGCTCAGGCGGCCATGCCAGCGCCGAGCTGACCTGCGGCCCACTGTGCCTGGACACCCGCAACAGCCGGGTCACACTGTCGGGTCAGGCGCTGGTTTTGACCAGCCATGAATACCGCGTGCTGGCGTATTTGATGCACCACCAAGATGAGGTGGTGTCGCGCACCGCATTGGTGGAGCACATTTATGCACAAGACTTTGACCGGGATTCCAACACGGTGGAGGTGTTTATCGGGCGGCTGCGCAAAAAACTGCCGCCGGGTGTGATTGAGACCGTGCGTGGCTTGGGTTACCGGCTGGCTGCTGTGGCATGAATTGGGTCAAGTGGCGTGGCTCTTTGCGGGTTCGCCTGCTGTTTGGTACGCTGTTTTGGATTGCCGCGTCGATCGTGCTGGCGGGCTGGGGCCTGGGCAGCCTGTTTCGCCAGCATGTGCAAACCCAGTTTCAGGCTGAACTGACCAGCCACCTGGACCAACTGACCGCGCAGTTGACGGTGGATGCCCAAAACGCGCCTGCGCTGCAATTGCCTTTGAGTGACCCACGGCTGACAAGGCCTTTTTCAGGCTACTACTGGCAAATTGACCGGGTTGCTGGTGGCGCAGATGCCGTCGGGGCCTTGCGTTCGCGTTCACTGTGGGACCATGTGTTGACCCTGCCCGCACCCGAACTGGCAGAAGGCGATTCGCACCATGTGCGTATCGCCGGGCCACAAGGGCAATGGCTCAACGCGGTGGTGCGCACGGTGCAACTTGATGACACGCCTGGCCTGGCACCGGTCACATTCCGGCTAATGGCCGCTGCCAATGAGCGTTTTACGCTGGAGCCCGTGGCCCAGTTCAACGGCAGCTTGTGGCTGGCGCTGGCGGTGTTGGCCGCAGGTTTGGTGGTGGCCGCCGGAGTGCAGGTGTGGGTGGGGCTGGCCCCGCTGCGCACCCTGCGCCAGGCCTTGGGCCAGATCCACAGCGGCAAAACCCAGCGCCTGGAAGGACAGTTTCCCATGGAGGTCACGCCTTTGATTGATGAGTTCAACCAGGTGTTGGCTCAGAATGCACAAGTGGTGGCGCGCGCCCGCACCCATGCGGGCAACCTGGCCCATGCGCTGAAAACGCCGCTGAGCGTGCTGGCCAATGCCGCCCGGGCACAGGGCGATGCCCCATCCGAACTGGCACGCTTGGTGAACGAGCAAGTAGACATCGCCCGCAAGCAGGTGAACTATCACCTTGCCCGCGCGCAGGCGGCGGCGGCCAGCCGCCTGCCGGGGGTCAAAACCGAGCTGCTGCCGGTCGTTCTGGGCCTGGTGCGGGCCATGCAACGCATTCACGCCGAGCGCGCACTGGATGTCCGGGTGGGGCCGTTGGCTGCTGACCTCGCTTTTCGGGGGGAAACCCAGGACTTGCAGGAAATGCTGGGCAATTTGCTGGACAACGCCTGCAAATGGGCCGTCCATCATGTGGCGGTGAATGCCCGTCCGGAGGCGCAGGGTCTGGTGATCACCATTGACGACGATGGCCTGGGCCTACCCCCTGCACAGCGTGACCTGGTGCTGCAGCGTGGCGTGCGTGCGGATGAGCAAGTGCCCGGCTCGGGCTTGGGGCTGGCGATTGTGGACGACCTGGCGCGCTTGTATGGCGGCAGCGTGGCGCTGAAGGATTCGCCTGCGGGTGGTTTGCGCGCCGAGCTGATGCTGCCCGCCGCCACATTCAGTGCGGACTGACACGCTGCAGTCAGGTGCCTGGCCTGTGCCGTTAGGCGCCGGGCGTTCAGTCGCTCAGGTCACCGCGCTGCCACACGACAAAATTGCCGACGCGTGGCGCCCGCTCAGAGGTCAGTTGAATTGACGTGTGGGGGCGTATGCCGCCTGTGCAGCGACAAGCCCAGGGCAGTCTCCAACCGTTTTTTGGGCGATGGACACGCTGCCATTCACCCGTGGTTTGAAAAATGGGTTTGGCTTCAGGCGGCGTCTGGCTGCGCGGCGGGCGCCGCCCGTTTGAACGCGTCCAGGTCGGCACAGGCACGGTCGACCGCGTTGATGAGCGGCCAGCGGCTGACATCAACCTTGAAGCGGCGGGCGCTTTCCACTTGGGGAATCAGGTAAACATCGGCCACTGTGGGGGTGTCACCAAAGCTGTAACGACCCCGCTGTGGGTCGGCTGCCAGCAAGGCTTCATAGGCGTCAAAACCCACCGTGATCCAGGTGGCGCACCAGGTGGTAATGGCGGCCTCGTCCGCGCCAAACTGTTTGCGCAGGTATTCCAGAATGCGGCGGTTGTTGATGGGGTGAATGTCACAACCCACCAGCGCGGCCAGTGCGCGCACATGGGCGCGCTGGTCGGCACCTAGGGGCAGCAACGCCGGGCTAGGGTGGGTTTCTTCCAGCCACTCGATGATGGCGGGGGACTGGATCAGCACCTTGCCATCGACCTCCAGCGCTGGCACCAGCATTTGCGGGTTGATGGCCTTGAAATCGTTTTTGAGGTGCTGCTCGGTACGCAAGTCCACCGGCACGTAGTGCGTCTGCAGCCCTTTGAGGTTGAGCGCAATGCGCAGTCGGTGTGAGGTGCCGCTGCGAAAGTAGTTGTAGAGTTTCATCGGGCTTGCGGCCTCCCGCCAAGCACCGCCAGGGATAGAACAACGGGGGGAGTCCAGAGGCATTGGGTCATGGGTTTTCCTTTAGGGGCAAGGGGGACGGTATTTAGCCACGGTTCTCAAAAATGCCGGGCTTGCGGTGCATCTGCCCAACAAACCTGCGCAGGGCAGGCACTTGAAGCGTCTTTGCATTGCTATGTAATATGTAGCTGCTTGCGCTTACTACATAAGGGATACAAGTCATTTTAGTATAAATTTTTAACCGTATGCAGAAAGTAGCGTCTTTGCAGTGCACTTGAAAAGCAGGGATGGCGGGGCCATTTGCCAGGTTGTTGAAACCCGTCGGAAGCGCTTCATGCCAGTTTTTATTGTTGCCTGCCTGGGCCTGCTGCTGGTGCTGTGGCTGCTGAGCGCGCCCTGGTTGGCCGAGCGCACACGCGCCAGGCTGCGCGCCCAAGCCTTTCCTGCCGCCTGGCGCGTCATATTGAAACGGCGGGTGCCTTATCTGCGCCTGATGCCGACCGATTTGCAACTGCAGCTCAAGCAACACATGCAGGTGTTTCTGGCCGAGAAAACCTTCATTGGCTGCAACGGACTGCAGATCACCGATGAAATACGGGTGACGATTGCCGCCCACGCCTGCTTGCTGATCCTCAACCGCCCCGGAACCTATTACCCCAAGCTGCGCCAGATTCTGGTCTACCCCGACAGTTTTGTGGTGGAACGCGACCAGGTCGATCCCGCCGGGCTCACCCGCCACGCGCGCCAGGTGTTGTCGGGTGAATCATGGTCAGAAGGGCAAGTCATCTTGTCGTGGCAAGACACCCTGGCGGGTGCGGCCGTGGTAGACGATGGGCAAAACGTGGCGATTCATGAATTTGCCCACCAACTGGATCAGGAAACCGGCAGCGCCAATGGCGCGCCGATGCTGGCGCGGCGGGCGCACTACCGGCGTTGGTCAAACGTGCTGGGGGCAGAATTTGCCGCGCTGCAGGCCCGCGCTGCGCGTGGTGAGGCATCGTTGCTCAGCGACTATGGTGCCACCGACCCCGGTGAATTTTTTGCCGTGATCTCGGAGGTGTTTTTTGAGCAGCCCGGGCCCATGGCGCAGGCACACCCGAACCTGTACCGAGAGCTCTGCCAGTTTTACCAACTGGACCCGCTGAGTTGGTAGCCGCCAGCGCACCGCTTTGCCCCGCTGCATGGCATCGCCATACCGGCATTGGTTACCATTGCCCGCAATGATCAAACCTCAAAAATCCGCACCGCTTGCAAAACCACCTGCCAAGCCGCTCACCCAAGCCGGCGAGCGCTTGTCCAAACACGTGGCGCACCTGATGCACTGCTCGCGCCGCGAGGCCGAGCAATACATTGAAGGTGGCTGGGTCAGTGTCAACGGCAAAATCGTGGAAGAACCCATGGCCCGGGTGCTGGACCAGACCGTGGTGGTCGACCCCCACGCCAGCCTGATGGCGCTCACCGACGTGACCTTGCTGCTGCACAAACCCGCCGGGTTCGAGGCCATGGCCGCTCCCGGCGAGGCTGGCAAACGGGTCAAGCCCGCGCATCAATTGTTGTTGCCAGCCCACCACTGGACGCAAGACCCGTCGGGCACGCGCCTGCTGAAACACCACTTTGCCAAACTCACCGCCTGCGTGCCGCTGGAAGTGGCGGCCACCGGCCTGGTGGTGTTCACGCAAGACTGGCGTGTGCTGCGCAAGTTGACCGAAGACGCCGCCGTGATGGAGCACGAACTGGTGGTGGAAGTGGCCGGCGAGGTGGCGCCGGAGGTGTTGCAGCGCCTGAACGCTGGCCTGACCACCGACGGCCACCCGCTGCCACCGGTCAAAGTCAGCATCAACAGCACGTCTGACACCTCGACCCGCCTGCGTGTGGCACTAAAAGGCACGCACCCCGGGCTGATGGCCTACCTGTGCGAGCGCGTCGGGCTGCAAATCAAAAGCATCAAGCGCCAGCGGGTCGGCCGGGTCGCCTTGTCCAATTTGCCTGAAGGCCAATGGCGCTATTTGCAGGACGGCGAGCGGTTTTGAGCCGAATTCACCAGCGGCGATGGCTCGCATGGCAAAGCCTGGTTCAGTTGGGCTGGCGTCATGCATGAACCAACCCGGTTGTCAGGTATCAGACAAAGTCACACACTGAAAAGCTGGCCGCGCGCCGCATCGGTGATGGCCAGCACGCATGGGTGGGTGATGCGGCGCTCGATTGACACCGCGTAAAACTCTTCCACCAGCTCAGCCGTGCGGCCAATCACGGACACGCCAAACTGGGCACGGGTTTCTTCTTCCAACAGGCTGGGGGCCATGAACACACCCTGCCCTTCGCGGCCAAAGGCTTTCATCAGCGCGGCGTCGTCAAACTCCCCCACCACCACCGGCGTGATCTGGTGCTGGGCAAACCAGCCCTCCAGTTGCTGGCGCACTGAGGCGGTGGATGCAGGCACCAGCATCGGCACACCATCCAGACACGCAGGAAAACTGCCTGTGATGCGCGGCAACAAGTTGGCGGCAGCAAAAAAGCTCATGGCACTGCGGCCCAGCGGATGGCTGAAGGCTTTCACACTGACCCGCTTGGGCATTGGCTCGTCGGCAATCACCAGATCAAGCCGGTGCAGGGCCAGTTGCGCCAACAGGTCCTCAAACTTGCCCTCACTGGCCAACAGTTTGATGGGCTGATCCATCAAAAAAGCCGGCTCCAGTAAGCGGTAAGCGACCGACTTGGAGACCGAATCGGCCACACCCACCCGAAAGTCCAGTCGGCGCTGGGCGCCTCTTGTCTGCCGCAAGGCAGTTTCCAGGTCTTGCCCCAAGTTGAAAATCTGGTCGGCATAACCCAGTGCCAAGCGGCCATGCTCGGTGAGTTCCAGCTGACGGCCATTTTTTTGAAACAATTTGCGCCCCAGCCGGTCTTCCAGCAACTTGATCTGGCCTGAGAGCGTTTGCGGCGTGGTGTGCAGCTGCTCGCCCGCACGCATGATGCCGCCTGCCTTGGCTGTGACCCAAAAATAGTAAAGATGCTTGAAATTCATGGCAACGACCTCGGTAACAGTCTCAATTATTCAATTTTTCGCGAAGTAAATTTGTCAATAATTCGAATTTACGCGAAGTGATTTGAACTTTATAGTGCGTAACTGAGTCTGACTCATAGACATTGACAGGAGGAATCAATATGCGTTTAAGTACCAAAGGCCGTTTTGCCGTCACCGCGATGATTGACGTGGCATTGCGCGAGAAGTTAGGCCCCGTGCCACTGTCTGACATTGCCGTGCGTCAGCAAATTTCGCTCTCGTATCTGGAACAAATGTTCAGCAAACTGCGCCAGCAAGGTTTGGTCAGCAGCACGCGTGGGCCAGGCGGCGGCTACACGTTGGGGCATCGCACGGATGCGATCACGGTGGCGGACATCATCACGGCCGTGGAAGACGCGCCGCCCAAAGCCAAGGTTCAGGATGTGGCGACAAGCCAAGACATGGCGCAAGACCTGTGGGACTCCATGAATGCCAAGGTGCTGGACTTCATGCAGTCGGTTACCTTGCGTTCGCTGGTGCTGGAGCAGCTCGCCAAAGGTGTGAAGATTGAACAAAAGCCGGCGCCAAATCGCGGCGTGTTCAAGAAACCAAGCAACCAGGCCACTCACTTCAACGCACCAAACTCGGTGTTTGCACTCGGCCGCACGATGCTGGCACGCGGCTAAAACCAATACCGCCCTGGCATTGCGCAGGGCGGTGATCGTTTTAAGTGGTGAATAACTGATGTTACGCAGCCGCTTGGAACAGCTGAAGCTGGGCATACGCGGCGCGAGATGCACTGATGAGTAGCTTGCGACAAAGCGCGAAAGGGTTGAGCTTATTGGTGATGCTCAAGCATTCAAGTTTGAAGGTGGCGTAAATGGCCATGAAGACGTGGTTGCTTTGGGTTCGCAGGGCTCGCGTGGGGGACTTGGCCAGGGTGTGGCCTCAAATAGATGTAGATGCAGTTGAAAATATCGACGTAGGGGTCTTGAATTTCCACGAAAAGATCGCAGTGTTTCCTGCATTCATTAACCAATACAGAGGTGACGGCGATGGCAACTCAAATAACCGCGCGTGAAGGGACAACGATCACAATCGAGACCACGGTCGATTTATCGGGTTCGATGTTGGCGGTTGAAGACGCGATATTGGCCAGCGTCAACGAGATGGGTGCAGTTGCGACTCAGGAAGGCCTGAAGTGCTTCGATGCCGATGGGGAATCGATCATGTTGGGCGGCACCAAGTGGTATTCACGCGGGCAACTGCCCAAGACCTATCAAACGCCCTATGGTGAAGTCGGGGTGGCGCGGCATCTGTACCAGCGTGCAGGGGGTGGGCAGACGTACTGCCCGCTTGAACATGGGGCGCGCATCGTGCACACGGCAACGCCACGGTTTGCCAAGATAGTTTCCCACAAATTAGCGCAGACATCGGCACTGCAGGTAAGGGCCGATCTGCAGGAAAACCATGGCCGCCCTATCTCCAAACTGCTGGTTCAGGCCCTGGGGGCGTTTGTCGGGGCAATTGTTGAGGCCAAGGAAGAAAGCTGGAGCTATGCCATGCCAAAGCTTGCGACACCGATCGCGACAGTGGGCATCGGTATCGATGGCACCTGTGTGATGCTGTGCGGCCCCCAGTGGCGAGAAGCCATGGCCGGGAGTATCTCGCTCTATGATGCAAGCGGCGAACGTCAGCACACGGTCTATATTGGTGCGGCACCCGAGCACGGCAAGGAGACCTTTCACCAGCGCATGGAGCGGGAAATGGCGCACGTCAAAGCCATCTACCCGCAAGCGTGCTATGTCGGCATAGCCGATGGCGCCAAGAGCAATTGGACGTTTTTGGAGCCGCATGTTACCCAGCAAATCGCTGACTTCTACCATGCCAGCGAATATCTTACCGAGGCAGCCGATGTCATCTGGCACCGCATCAAGGACAAGAGCCAGCGCGATGTCTGGCTTGATGCGCATTGCCACCAACTCAAGCATGAGCCCGGTGGCGTTGAAGCCATTCTCAAGGAACTGCAGGCAATCGACACTGAGCACTGGGCAGCTGAACGCGCCCACAAGCTCACCACCTGCATCACCTATTTCACCAACCAGCGCCATCGCATGAAATACGCCCAGTACCAAGCAGCGGGCATGCCCATTGGTTCGGGTGTGACAGAAGCGGCTTGCAAGACGCTAATCAAACAGCGGCTGTGTCGCTCTGGGATGAAGTGGAGCGAACAGGGCGCCCAAGTCATATTGAGTCTACGGGCCTTGGTTCTTACAGCTACCCGATGGGATCAGTTCTGGCGAAAAATTAATCAGTATGGCGTTCCGGATTTATGCCATGCGTAAAGTGGGAAATATCTTGTAGCGTAGTGAGGCCACACCCGTTGCAGGCGCTGGAGAAGATGATTGATTACCAAACACGAGGTGATCCGCAATCCCCTCTGCGATGGATTTGCAAAAGCACCAGGACGCTTGCCAAAGAGCTGAACAAGAAGAAGCACCCAATCAGTCATGTGAAGGTTTC
>JBBQZG010000099.1:0-12278 GCA_038207945.1 Burkholderiales bacterium | reverse complement strand
GAATGCGCCTGCGTCAGCGGTGTGACCAGAAAGTAGGCGGTGGAAGCCAGCAAGCTGATCAGCACCGCCAGGCCCAGGTTGAACAAGGACGAGCGCATCAGGCTCGAATCATTGATGCCCGCGCCATACCCCAGCGCCATGATGGGGCCCATCAAGGGCGAGATCAGCATGGCACCAATCACGACCGCGGTGGAATTGACGTTCAGACCGATGGAAGCCATGACGATCGCAAAAATCAGCACCCACAAATTGGTGCCGCGAAACTCCACGCCGCTGCGAAAGGTGGCGTCAATTTCTGCGTTGTCAGCCTGGTCGTGCCGCAGGTCAAAGCGCGCAAACAGGCGCCGCTTGAAGAAATCAAGTGTCATGCGTTACTTGCCGACCAGTTGGTTGAGCTTGTCGGCCTCAAAATGCTCCTGCAACGCGGCATCCAGCGGGACGATGGTGGCCACCTGGCGCGGGCAATTGAGCTTTTCAATGGCGTGCCACAGCATGGCAATTTGATGCTCCTGGGTGGCCGCGTGGTCAATCAGGCCACGCATGGCCTGGCTTAACGGGTCATCGTTTTGCGTGACCCCGTAGGCAGAAAACCCCATTTTGGAGGCCACTTCTTCGCGCTTGACATCCTGATCGGCCTGAATGATGCGCGCCGGATTACCCACCGCTGTGGCGCCTGCAGGCACCGGCTTGGTGACCACCGCATTCGACCCCACCTTGGCCCCGTCACCCACGGTAAAGCCGCCCAGCACTTGCGCGCCTGCACCCACCACCACACCCCGGCCCAGAGTGGGGTGCCGTTTGGTACCTTTGTACAGCGAGGTGCCCCCCAAAGTGACACCCTGGTAGATAGTGCAGTCGTCGCCAATCTCGGCGGTTTCACCCACCACCACGCCCATCGCATGGTCAAAAAATACCCGCTCGCCAATCTTTGCACCAGGGTGAATTTCAATACCGGTCAGAAAGCGGGCGATGTGCGAGGTGTAGCGCCCCAACCACTTGAAGTCACGCGTCCAGAAGTAGTGCGCCAGCCGGTGCAACATGACCGCATGCAGGCCCGGGTAACAGGTGAGCACTTCCCAAGTGCTGCGCGCGGCCGGGTCGCGCTCCAGAATGCATTGAACGTCGGATTTAAGTCTTGAAAACATCGTTTGAGTCTAATCTTTGGCGCAAACCTTTGAGGCAAGCAGGGGCTGTGGCAGCGGTTGCGGCTTGAGCATCATTTTGGCCACGCCACGCAAAATGTGAATCTCTTCCTGCGTCAACCCGGCCCGGTTGAACAACTGGTTCAGGCGCGGCATGAGTTTTTTCGGTGACTCCGGGTCGAGGAATCCAATATGGGTCAACGCCTGCTCCAGGTGCGCCAACATGCCCGCCACTTGGGCGGCATCGGCCAGCACAGGCACCTCGGTCGCGGCTTCCACCGGATAAGCGGCCAAAGCTTCACGCCAATCATAGGCAATCACTTGCAGGGCGGCGCCCAGGTTCAGCGAGCCAAATTTGGGGTTGCTGGGAATGCTCAAACACACGTGGCAGCGGTACACGTCTTCGTTGCGCATGCCAAAGCGCTCGGAGCCAAACAAGAAGGCCATGCCCATATTTTTAGCGTTTTCAGCCTCTAGCCCCTGTCCTGATTGCGCGGACAGCTCTTTTTTCAATAGCGCATCAAAGTGCTTGCGCGGCGTGGTGGTGGGCGGGCCAAAGTCACGCGGGGTCATGGCGGTGGCACACAGGTGCGTCATCCCTATCAGGGCCTCGTCAAGCGTATCGACAATGCGGGCATTTTTCAACACGTCCAGTGCACCGCTGGCGCGCTGGATGGTTTCTTCGCGGTTGAGCACATTGGCCCAACGCGGGGCCACCAGCACCAGGTCATCGAACCCCATGGTCTTCATGGCCCGTGCGGCAGCGCCGACATTGCCAGCGTGGCTGGTGTTGATCAGGATAAATCGGGTCTGCATGGTCGCACCGTTAAAATGCCGATATTGTCGCTGCCCGCATCGTCGGCCAGCGCAGAAGCTCATCCATCACACAGGCACAGGGTTTCACCTTTGGAGCCGCAACACAATTTATGAATCCTTCAAACTTGCACCCCATGATCAACGTGGCCGTGAAGGCCGCACGCGCAGCCGGCGCCATCATCAACCGCGCCGCACTTGACGTGGAATCGGTCCGCGTGTCACAAAAACAAGTCAACGACTTTGTGACGGAAATCGACCAGGCCTCTGAAGAATGCATCATTGAAACGCTGCTTGGCGCCTACCCCGGCCACGCCATCTGGGCCGAAGAATCAGGCCGCGAACATGGGGCGCAAGACTCTGAATTTGTCTGGATCATTGACCCGCTGGACGGCACCACCAACTTCATCCACGGCCTGCCGGTGTACTGCGTGAGCATTGCGCTGGCGGTCAAGGGCAAGGTTGAACAAGCCGTCATTTACGACCCCAGCCGCAACGACCTGTTCACAGCCACCAAAGGGCGCGGCGCCTACATGAACAACCGTCGCCTGCGCGTGGCCAAGCGCACACAGCTGCAAGAGTGCCTGATCTCCACCGGCTTTCCATACCGCCATGACGACGACATCAACACTTACCTGCGCATCATGGGTGACCTGATGCCGCGCACCGCCGGCCTGCGCCGCCCGGGTGCTGCAGCGCTTGACCTGGCCTATGTGGCAGCGGGTTTTACCGACGGCTTTTTCGAGACTGGGCTGCAGCCTTGGGACGTGGCCGCAGGCTCACTGCTGATCACCGAAGCCGGTGGCCTGGTGGGTAATTTCTCGGGTGATGCCAACTTTCTGGAACAAAAAGAGTGCATGGCCGCCAACCCGCGTATTTACGGGCAAATGGTGGCCTTGCTCGGCAAGTACAGCAAGTTTGCCGGGGCTGGCGACAAGGCTGCAGTCCGCGCCGCGGTGGCTGAACTGGCTCGGGCCACTGAGTCAGTCACCGTGGCAAGTGAAGTGACCGAACCCACCGCGCCCGCGGCCAGCTTGCCCGACGCCCCCTTTTAACGTCCGGTTTGCGCCGTTATTGCGGGGCTAAGCCGCCCGTGCAGGGCATCAATCTGCCAGGTTGTCGGCCACGAGTTCGAGCAGGCTCTCGGCTTGTTTGTCCCAATTCGCACTTTTGGCCCCCATCTCAAGTGTGATGCGGCATTGGCCGCAACTTGTAATAAGGCGCTTGGCGCCGGTCGCGTCAACCTGTTGCTTCTTCATCTCAAAGACCACCTTGCGCAAAGGCGCGGCTCGCTGGTTCGACACCACGCCGCCGCCGCCACCGCAGCAATAGCCTGTCAATCCATGGTTCTCAAGCTCAACCAAGTCAAGGCCAAGGGCCGCCAGCACGCGGCGGGCGGCTGCTTCCAGACCGCCGCGACGCACGATCTGGCAGGGGTCATGAAATGTGGCTGTGTCATTGATTTTGTTGACACGGATCTGTTTGGTTTCGATCAGTTCGTCCAAAAACTCGGTCATGTGGATGATTCGCACTGGCAGCGCCTGGCCATACCACTTGGCGGCCTCCCAGCGCGCGGCACCGTAGGCGTGACCGCATTCAGGCAACAGCACGGTTTTGGCACCAATCTTCACAGCGGTATCAATCAGCGCGCGCGTCAGTTTCTCCTGAAGTTCCAGGTCGCCGTTGTTGAAACCGATGTTGGACGCGTCAAAGCCCGCCTGGTGCATGGTCCATTTGGCGCCAATGCGGTTGAGAATCTTGGCGGCATCCGCCAGGGCCTTGGTGTGTTCCCCCAGTTCTGCGGGTGCGGCAGTGACCAGAATGTCAGCAGCGTCAAGGTCGCACGGTATCTCCACACCATGCTCACTCGCCACTTCAGCCAGAATGTCCGGCAGATCATCGCCCGGCGTGGCGGTGCTGCCCCATTGCCTGGCGGTGCGGTCCATCAGCGCCAGGCGGTCGGGCACCAGCCCGGCTTTGAACATGCCGTGGCGGGCTTCCTTGACGAGTTCAGCAATGTCAATGCCCATCGGGCAGGCCAGCGTGCAGCGGCCGCACATCGTGCAGGAGTCATAGAGCAACTCCTGCCACTGCTGCAAATCAACAATGCTCGGTTTTTTGACCAGGCCGAACGCACGAAACAGCGGCGCAAACGCACTGGCTTCCCGCAGGTAGGCTCGACGGAACGGCTCAAGCTTGCGGATTGGCGTGTACTTCGGGTCGCCTGTGGCCACATGAAAGTGGCAGGCCTGCGCGCACAGCCCACAGTGCACGCAGGACTCCATGTGCAGCGCCGACGTCACCCCGAACTCGGACACAAAACTGTGCATGGCTGCATCAACGCGGGCCTCATCGCTTTGGTCACCCTGCTGGTCAAAGGCAGCGGGCAAGTTGGCTGTGGCGCTCATAGGTTAACCCCCCGATGGCTGAAGCGCATGCCAGTTGCGCCCCGCGAGAAGAAAAACAAAAAGGCATGCATGAGCTTGCCGAATGGAAACCAGATCAGCAGCAGTTCCAAACTCAGCAGATGCACAGCCAGCGGGCCGGGGTAGATCACATGGCCGCGCGCAAGGAGGGTGGCCGACGGCTCACTCAACACGGCCATGCCCGTGGCGACAGGCAGAAAAGTGAGGGTCCAGGTGATCATGTCATCGGCGTTGGAGATGATCTTGCGCACCGGGTCGGTCAGGCGAAACAACAGGGCCAGCAGCAAGGACACAATGGTGGCACCCGCCGCCAGGTACATCACCATGTCCGGCAAGGCAGGCCATGACAGCCCGGTCACCCGATGGACAAAGGCAATGTGTGGCGCATAGCCAAAAAACACCAGCGCCAATCCGATGTGGAAAACGTAACCGTTGATGGCTGTGGCCAGCGCCGTCTGATGGAACTCCTTTCGCGGCCACATGCCGCGCACGATGGCGCGCAAAGCCCCCGTCAGATTTGAAGACGCTCCCGCGCGTGGCGGCGACAAATCGGGCAATCGCGGACGTCGCAGCACGCCAATCAAACGCCACAGCGTGCCCAAAACAAAGATGACAAGGGCAGCGGTCAGTGCCGGCCCTCGGGCGAATTCGAGCAGATCCATGATTCAACCTTCCATCGCGTCTGTCACGTTCAACAAGCCAGCTTGTCTCAATCCGTGTCTACAGACAGGGCTTTCATGATAGGGGAGTTGGGCAAAAAAACCAAGCTGCGCAATTCATGAAGCGCCTAACCCAATGGCGGCGCCAGGCAACCCAGGCGCAACTGATCAATTGGCACGGGTTTGCCAAACAGGTAGCCCTGGAAAAATGTGCAGCCATTGCGCCGCAAAAATTCGCATTGGCCCAGTTCTTCTACGCCTTCTGCAACCACCCGCAAATTCAGACTGTGGCCCAGGGCCAACACGGTGTTGGCAATGGCGGCATCGCTGGGGTCGGTCAGGACATCCCGCACAAACGACTTGTCAATCTTGAGTTGGTCCAACGGCAAGCGCTTGAGGTACGACAGGCTGGAGTAACCGGTGCCGAAGTCGTCCAGAGAAAACGAGACATGGGCGGCGCGCAAGGTCTGCATTTTTTCTATCACGTCCTGCATGTCGGTCACCAGCAGACTCTCGGTGATTTCGAGTTTGAGCAAGCGCGGATCGGCACCGGTGCGGCTCAGCACCTTCAGCACCTGGGCCACAAAATCGGGGTGCCGGAATTGCCGGGCGCTGACATTGACGGCCATGGTGAGCCGGGCGGTGGCAGGCTTGCTGGCCCATTGCACCAATTGCTCGCAGGCCGTGCACAGCACCCATTGACCCAGCGGCACGATCAGACCCGTGTGTTCGGCCTGCGCAATGAACTCACTCGGCGGCAAGAAGCCTAGCTTGGGGTGTTGCCACCGCACCAGCGCTTCCACGCCCACCACCATCGCCTGGCTGTCAACCACTGGCTGGTAATACAACACCAACTCACCTCGCGTGAGCGCCAGGCGCAAATCACGGTCAACTGCGGCGCGCTGTGTCACCAGGGCCTGCATGGTGGGGTCAAAAAACCGCATGGTGTTGCGCCCGGCGGCTTTGCTCTCGTACATGGCCAGATCAGCCCGCTTGAGCAGCTCGTCCACCGACTTCACCTGTCTGGACAACAGGGCCACTCCGACGCTGGGTGTGCTGTAGTGCGCCAGCTTGCCCAATAGATACACCTGGTTCAGTCGGGCGAGGATTTTCCGGCCCACCTGCTCCACCCGTGCCGTGACCGCGTCCATGTCACTGCCCAGTTCCTCCAGCACCACCACAAATTCATCACCACCCAGGCGCGCTACGGTGTCGACCTCGCGCACGCTGTCCTGCAAACGCGCTGCCACCTGACGCAGCAAAAGGTCGCCCATGTCATGGCCCTGTGTGTCGTTCAGGTCTTTGAAGTTGTCCAGATCAATGAACAACACCGCACTGTACAAATCATGCCGTCCCGTGCCCAGCAGAGCCAGTTGCAAACGTTCGACCAACAAGCGCCGGTTAGGCAAACCTGTGAGCGCGTCGTAAAACGCGAGCTGCTCAATTTTTTCTTCCGCCAGCTTACGCTCTGTGATGTCGCGCCCAATGCCCTGGTAGCCGGTGAATTTGCCGCCAGCGTCAAACATCGGGGTGCCGCTGATGGACGCCCACATCAGCGAGCCGTCAGGGCGCACACGCTGCATCTCAAAGTCGTGAAACACCTCGTGCGCAGCGAGCGCCGCGCGGTGCGCATCCCACTGCGATGGACTGACGCCCTGAACACCAGAATCCCAACGGGTCTTGCCGACGTAGTGCGCAACCGGCAAGATGTTCACGGCATCCAGATTGCCGGTCACCTGGACAAACCTGAACTGCTCGTCTTGCTCCCAATACCAGTCAGACGACAGCTCAGTCAGTGCCCTGAAACGTGATTCACTTCGGCGCAAACGCTCTTCAGATCGTTTGCGCTCGGTGATGTCGGTCACAAAGCCGCTCATCAACACCGCACCTTGGCCGTCCGCTTCGGGCACACCATGTCCGAGCAGCCAGCGCACCTCGCCATCGGGCAGGCGCAGCCGGTATTCGTATTGCCAGGCGTTGAGTGTGTTCAATGCCTGCACTGCCGTAGATCTAAAGGCCTGCACATCGTCCGGGTGATGCAGGCTCAGCGTGCAGTAAGCATCCTGCAAAATATCCTGAGCCGTAAAACCTGGGTAAATCTGGCTGGCGGGCTCACTGATGAACAAAAATTCAACCTCCCCCTCGGCATTGCGTCGTATTTGAAACACCACCCCTGGCAGGCGACTGGTGACTTTCTTGATGAACCCCAGCTTGTCGTGCAGCGCCAGCGCAGTTTCACGCTCACGCGTGATGTCTTGCACCACGCCAAACGCCAAATCTGGCGCGCCCACATGCCCATCCGTCAGGCGTTGCATGAACGAACGGTGCCAATGCACACGGCCGTCCGGGTGCAGCCAGCGGTACTCCAATGTGTGCCCGTCCAGGGCCTGGCGCGCCAAAGCAAACGCCGGCAAGTCATCCGCATGAATGCGGCTTCGACCTTCAGTCCGGTGTTGGACTGAACCCGGCACCAGACCCGCAAGCTGGTACATGCCCTTGGACCAAATCAGGCTTCTTGGGTCGTCACCCGCCGTCCAGTAGCCGACCGAAGCCAAACTTTCCATGGATTCAAACAAATGCAATTGCTGGTTCAAACGCGCATTGGTCACTGTCAGCAGTTGCTCGCTGGCCTGCACCGCCGCCTGGGCAGCCCGTTCCTCAGTCACATCCTTGAGGTAACTCAGCAGATAGCGCACGCCACGCAATTCAAGGCGTGTCACATTCGCATGAAGCAACAGTTGGGTCTGATCCGGTTTGACAAGCGTCAGGTGGAGATCGCGAAGCTCACCGGTTTCACGCAAAGTCGCCAGCGCCTCGGTGCGCTGCGCCACGCTGGACCACATGCCCACATCCACCGAACTGCGGCCCAACACCTCTTGCGCGCTCAAGCCCGTCAGGTGGGTCCATTCCGTATTGACGTCCACGTACAAGCCGTCACTCTCGCGGCTGAGCGACACCGCCATCGGAATCTGGTTGAACAAAAAGTCCCGGTCGTTTTGGTCAATCATGCAGTTTCCCCTGTACCTGACCGCAAAAATAGCCACTGGGCTGCGGGGGCCTCGAATTCGACGCGTTTGGTGTCACATTCATCCTTGTTCATGCATCCGTCATTGTCTTTTTGGTTGAACTGTACAGGGTGTCAGCCGCTGCAGATCAATCCCTGGGTGTAATGACGTAAAGTGCCTTCCTGCGCGCCGGCAGCGCTCGCAGACATTTTTTATTTAAAGAGCAAGACATGCAAACAGCAAAGCCCATCGAATTGAACGGAAAACCCATTGCAGGCGGCAAGTTCCCACTCATCTGCACACCGTTGGTTGGGCGCAGCTTGGACAAGCTCATGACCGAACTTGACGTGGTGTTGCCCAAGAAGCCTGACATGCTGGAGTGGCGGGTTGATTTTTTTGAACAAATTGATGACACAGCAGCCGTCATTGCGTGTGCAGAAGCTATAAAAAATGTAGCAAAAAACACCCCACTGCTGTTTACCCGGCGCGCCACCATGGAGGGCGGTGAAAAAATCACTTTGACCGAAGACCAGGTGGTTGCCATGTACGCTGCCGTGTGCGCGAGCCAACACATTGATCTGATCGACTACGAAATGGCCAACGAGACGGCCAACGTCACACGGGTGCGCACAGCGGCCCATGCCAACGGCATCAAGCTGGTGCTGTCGTTCCATGATTTTACTGGCACGCCAGGGCTCGAAACTCTGGCGGCGAAGTTCCTGGCGGCCGAGCAGATGGGTGCCGATGTCGCCAAAGTGGCCGTCATGCCGCATGACCTCGACGATGTGCTGACTTTGCTCACCGCCACCCGTGAAGCCAGTAAAAAGCTGCGCATTCCGCTCATCAGCATGTCGATGGGGTCATTCGGCTCCCTCACCCGGCTGTTTGGCTGGACTTTTGGTTCGTCCCTGACCTTTGCCGTGGGTGCCGACAGCTCGGCCCCTGGTCAGGTGCCCATTGAAGACCTGAACACGGTACTGGCAATTTTGCGGAAGTCAATGGCTGAAAAGTAGCGCGGCCTGAGCGATCTCCAGCGCTCAGTCTCTGCCACCGGCGCAAGAACCAGTCCTTCAACGCTGGTCAGACATGCGATATATTGGCAGGAACCCATGACAGACACAGCAAAGCAAAGCGCCATTGCGCTGAATCATTTGATGCAAAACAATACATTACAAGGCAAGAAGCTCGCTGCCGAGGTCGTCGGTCACACCCCCATGATGGCCCAGTACTGGGGCCTCAAAGCAGACCATCCCAACACCCTGCTGTTTTACCGCATGGGAGATTTTTACGAACTGTTTTATGACGATGCCGAAAAAGCCGCCCGGCTGCTCAACATCACCCTGACACAGCGCGGGCAAAGCGCCGGCCAGCCGGTGGTGATGGCGGGCGTGCCATTTCACGCGGTGGACACCTATCTGGCGCGCCTCATCAAGCTGGGCGAATCGGTGGCCATTTGCGAGCAGGTGGGTGATGTGGCCACCGCCAAAGGCCCGGTCGAGCGCAAAGTGGTGCGGGTGGTGACCCCCGGCACGCTGACTGACCTCGAACTGCTGGCCGACAAGACCGAATCGCTGCTGCTGGCAGTGCACCAAGGCCCGCGCAACACCTGTGGCCTTGCCTGGTTGAGCGTCACCCAGGGCGAGGTGATGCTGGCCGAATGCGCCAGCGACGACCTGACCGACTGGGTGCTGCGCATTGGCGCGGGCGAATTGATCTTCAGCGCCGGGGCCACGCCAGCGTTTGAATCAAAACTGCGCAGCGCCTGCGGCACCAGCCTGTCGTTAAGCGTGCGGCCCGACTGGCAGTTTGATGCCGGGCTGGGCCAGCGCACCCTGCTCACGCACCTGAACGCAGCCACTTTAAGTGCCTGGGGTGCACAAGATTTGCCGCTGGCTCACGCCGCTGCCGCCGCCTTGCTGGCCTACGCCGAACACACCCAAGGGCGCACGCTCACCCACATTCACAGCGTGCGTGTGCAACGCGCGGGCGAGCTCATTGAGCTGCCGCAAACCACCCGTCGCAACCTGGAACTCACGCAGACCCTGCGCGGTGAAGACGCTCCCACGCTGTTTTCACTGCTCGACACTTGTATGACCGGCATGGGCAGCCGCCTGCTCAAAAACTGGCTGCTGCAACCCAAACGCGACCGCCTGGAAGCCCAGCAACGCCTGGGCGCCATTGCGGTTCTGCGCACTTCCCAAGCGGGTGCGCCTACCGGCTTGTGGCAGGCCTTGCGCGATCAACTCAAAGGCAGCACCGATGTGGAGCGCATCACCGCCCGCATTGCGCTGCGCCAGGTGCGCCCGCGTGAGCTGTTAGGCCTGCAGAAAACGCTACAAAAAACAGAGCTTCTCGCGCCCGTTATAAAAAGGCTAGAGTCTTATTTGACTCATATCTCAGAACAACTCATGCCACCGGCAGGTTGTGCTGATTTGCTGGCACGCGCTGTCTCGCCAGAGCCTGCTGCCCTGGTGCGCGACGGTGGCGTGATCGCCAGCGGGTTCGACGCTGAACTCGACGAACTGCGCGCCATCCAGACCAACTGCGACAGCTTTCTGCTCGACCTGGAAACCCGTGAAAAAGCTCGCACCGGCATTGCCAACTTGCGCGTGCAGTTCAACCGCGTCCACGGCTTCTTCATCGAAGTGTCGCAAGGCCAGCTCGACAAAGTGCCTGACGACTACCGCCGCCGCCAGACCCTGAAAAATGCCGAGCGTTTCATCACGCCCGAACTCAAGGCGTTTGAGGACAAGGCCTTGAGTGCGCAAGAGCGGGCACTGGCGCGTGAAAAGTGGCTGTATGACCAAGTGCTGGATACCTTGCAGCCCCATGTGCCCGCGCTAACCCGCCTGGCGCGTGCACTGGCCACGCTGGACGCGCTGTGCGCCCTGGCCGAGCGCAGCCTGACACTTGACTGGTGCGCACCGCAGTTTGCCAAAGAGCCCTGCCTGGACATCATGCAAGGCCGCCACCCGGTGGTGCAGGCGCGCCTGGCCGAGACCAGCGCCGGGGCCTTCATTGCCAACGACACCCACCTGGGCCCCAAGCAGCGCATGCAAATCATCACCGGCCCCAATATGGGTGGTAAATCCACCTACATGCGGCAAATTGCAGTGATCACCCTGCTGGCCAGCATGGGCAGTTATGTGCCCGCAGCCAGCTGCCGCCTGGGGCCGATTGACGCCATCCACACCCGCATTGGCGCCGCTGACGACTTGGCCAATGCGCAATCCACCTTCATGCTGGAGATGCTCGAAGCCGCGCAAATTCTGCACGCCGCCACCCCAAGTTCTTTGGTGCTGATGGATGAAATCGGTCGCGGCACCAGCACCTTTGACGGCTTGGCCCTGGCCAGCGCCATCGCCACCCAGCTGCATGACAAAACCCAGGCCTACACGCTGTTTGCCACGCACTACTTTGAGCTGACCGAGTTTCCGGCCACCCACCATGGGGCCATCAACGTGCATGTGAGCGCGGCAGAGTCGGGCCGCGACATTGTGTTTTTGCATGAAATCCAGCCCGGCCCCGCCAGCAAAAGCTACGGTATTCAGGTGGCGCGCCTGGCCGGCATGCCTGCGGCGGTGCTCAACCACGCCCGCCATACGCTGGAGGCCTTGGAGGCACAGGCCTTACAAAACCAAGCCCAGGTCGATTTGTTTGCCGCCCCAATTGCCACTGAAAAAGTAGCAGAAAACTTAATAGAAACGTGGGTCATAGCCCTAAATCCCGATGACATGAGCCCACGTGAAGCACTGGAAGCGCTATACCAGTTGAAGCGAATCAGCGCCGCCCAATAGCGGCGTGAAAGCGCAAGAATTCATCCACTTTCTTCCAAACCCTGCGCTGATGACGCGCTGAGGGCAAAAAAATGTCTGGTCTCCTTTCAGAGACCAGGCCAGCGGCGTGGCCGCAGTCAGCTGATTCTTATCTCGAATCAATGGCGTTTCAGTCTCAGGCTTTTGACAGCTTGGCCTGCGTTGCCTCAGCCGTCAGGTAGCCCACGGCAGCACCAAATTTTTCCTTGTAGTTGGCTTTGAGCAGTGGATCAAGCGTGACCTTGACAACGTTATGGATGCTGCCCCAGTCGCCGGCGTGCTGGAAGTTGCTCATGATGTAGGTCCAGCCGTTGAGCTCATCCACCGCGTGCAAGCCGGTGGACTCGCCGCCCGCCGGAATCGACATGACGCGTGAGAGCTTCTTGGTGTCGATGTTGTAGGCCCAAAGGAAGTTGTT
>JBBQZG010000098.1:0-12348 GCA_038207945.1 Burkholderiales bacterium | reverse complement strand
CAGCCGATTTACGGAGTCCCCTCGCTGGGCAATTAAGGAGGCCGGGGTTTTTGAACGACTGAACGAGCTAGCGGAAGCCAAATGATGTTGTTTCGACAGCTTGCAATTTCATCCGTTCAGTTGGCGCTGACTACGACCCTAGCTGGCAATGCACTAGCTGCCGATACCTCAGCAGCTAGCCAAATTGCACCCGCTTTGGATGTGAATAATCAGTGGAGTGTAAATGTTGGAAACAGCATCAAGGTCAGTCAAGAATGGTTTTATGTGGCCATAAAACGCGTGGAGAACCATTGGGAGATTCAAAAGATTTATGACCGTGCTCCGTTGATTGATAGGTCGCAACCTGTGGAGCTATTTGCGGCCACGCGCGATTTTCAGCAATGGACGAATGTCTACCTTGAGATGCGCACCGACTGCGACAAGTTTGAAGTACGCGAGTCGGATGCGCATTCAGTTTGCACAAGCTCACTGGCTGAAAAGAAGCCTGGCTTGGGAATGGTTGGGCTGTTGTTTGGCGGCAGTGGGGGAGCTCCATTTGCGTACACCGACGATAAGGTAAAAGCTGCTATAAACAGCATTCCGACGCAGCAGGCTTTGGTTAAGCTCACCGAGTTTGAGGGGAAGTCTCAGAATGCGCAGCAACAAGCCAAGGCCGAAATAACTCAGCAGCGTGTGGAGAGTAACAAGGCAGAGGAAGAACAGGTCAGAGCACGAAAGGCTGCGCCTATTGGTGCAAAGGATTGGTGCGAGCAAACCGTCAAATATTTTGGGGTAGGTATGCAGATTGAGTCGAATTACACGTGCAATACCTATGGTGTGGTCGATGAGGACATCTTGCGCAATGAAGGGTGGGCCATCACAAACAAGCAATCACGCAAGATTGGGCACCCACGACAATTGCTTACCGTGTACAGCATTGCGATTGAAAAAGTCCCACACTAACGGGCATCCAAGTTGGATACAGCCATCCCTACACGGCTGCAGCAAAAGCAGCGGCCACAACCCAAGAATGAAGACCAAAGACCACCGCTAGATAAAATTCCATCAGAGGTTGGAGCCGTCCGAGGCTAGCGCTTGTTGGCTCAACTGAATACAAAGATGCGTTCGGTCGGCACGGGCTACTGCACAGTGACGCGCCAGACGAGGCCATGGTTGACTTGAGAAACGCACAGGTCTGTCGGTTTGCATACGAGCCTGTGCTTGCCCAAGCGCTGATGTCTCTCCGGTGCACGAAGCGTTCACGACACAAGTCGGTAAAGGTATTGCAACCATTCACCGGCAAGTGTTCGGGCCGCGCGCGACCGAGCCCAAGTGGCGAGATGGGTAGTACGTTAAACTCAATATACCGTCACAGCCATTCTGGCTGACGGTATTTTTGACGGTATTTGTGCAGGACTGACGGCTGAGAACCTAGTATCCATGCGGGTTAGCGCGGTGTTTTGGATTCATCTCTCCGGCACCAATACAGATAAGGGTTTGTTGTTACGAAAGTAATCGCAAACCCTTTTTCATTGGCAGTCAAGTAATGCTAGACGTAATGCATTTTGGCGAATTCAGCATCAGCCAAAAAAAACCCAGCGGGTTAGGCTGGGTGGAACCCCTCTCGGGCCACGCTTTCTGGGTGATGTTTAAAGCGGGGGGCTTTGAAACCCAATGGAAATGTATCCTGCGGCGCGTCAATTGAATGTACGCTGGCGAACATTCAATGCACTGGTTTGGTTGCCAAAACACTTGCGGCGCACTCCCAAACATTGACAAAGGTTCGTTGACGTACAGACGCAGGAGCTAAAAAAAGGCATTCTTATCAGCCACTGGTGTTTGGCGGTGATTCACCAAGAAAGCACACGCAATGTCAAGTCGCCACACAAACACCATCCGCCACACTTGCCCCAAATGCCGCGGTGAGGTGCGCCGGACTTGGCGCCGCTCCCTGGATCGATTTGCAAGTCTTTTTGTTCCCCTGTACCGGTATCGCTGCATGACACACCAGTGCGAATGGGAAGGAAACATGGTCCGCCAAGTGAATGCAGTAGCTGCCAAGTCCGCTTCCGGCGAACATGCAGTTGCGTGCAAAGAGTTCACGGCCAAGTCTGGTTCAAGCCTAACGCGTGCGCGCTTTAATTGGCTCAGCTTCGCTATCCCTGCTGGGTCAATCGGCTCCGCCTTGGTTCTGGTCTTCATGGCCATGGGTGGGCAGTCGAGTGCAGAACATTCAAACACCAGTGCAACGGAAGTAAAACAATTGCACCCTACCGCTCAAACAAAAGACACGACAGAGTCTGGCCCAGTCATCGCAACACATTGACAACAACACCAATGACGGGATTAAATTTTTTCACTCAGCAGCTTGGCTGGCCAACACCTTGTCGACCCGCTTGCCATCCAGGTCGACAACCTCAAACAGCCAGCCTTCACATGATATTTTCTCGCCAGTGACAGGCAAGTGGCCACTTACCGCCATCAACAACCCAGCCAAGGTGTTGTAACGACCGCGCTCCTCCAGCGGCAATTCATCCATGTCAAGCCGTGCTTTGAGTTCACTCACCGGCATCATGCCGTCAAGCAGCCAACTGCCATCGTCACGCTGAACGGCCCAGGCGTCAGTCGCTGCACCAGGTTGCAATTCACCTGTGATGGCCTCCAGCAAATCGCGCGGGGTAAGCAGCCCTTGCACCACGCCATACTCGTCCACCACCAGCACCAACCGACCCGCCTTGGCACGAAACTGCTCCAGCAACTCCATGCCGCTAAGGGTTTCCGGCACAAACAACGCCGGGCTGACAAAGTCCTCGAGCGTGCCCGGCGTATCGCCGCCCAGTTCCAGCATGCGCGCGAGACTGATTTTTCCCACCACATCTTCCAGCGAACCACGGCACACCGGGTACCACGAATGGGCGCGTTGTGCCCCATCCGCGGCAACTTTCTGCAAACCCTGTGCCACGTTGTAAGCGGCATCCAGCCAATCCACCTCAGCGCGTGGCACCATCAATGAGGTCAGCGGCCGGTCATCCAGACCAAACACGTTTTGCACCATCTGATGCTCGTGTTCTTCAATCACACCCGCATCGACACCCTCTTCCAGGCTGGCAGTGATTTCTTCTTCGGTCATGGTGCGCGAGGCACTGGTGTCAATGCGCAGCACCTTCAGCACCGCTGCCGTGGCGCCCGAAAGCAGCTTGACAAACGGCCCCGCCGCCTTGGCCAGCCAGACCATTGGCCGCGACACCCAGCGCGACACCAGTTCGGGGTACAGCTGACCAATTCGCTTGGGCACCAATTCACCAAAAATGATCGTCGTGAAGGTGATCATGGTCACCACCAGCGCGGTTGCAGAAATCGCAGCCGCCTTCTCCGCCACACCCCAGGTTTGCAGCCAGGTCGCCAAGCCGTGGCTGAACGCAGCCTCACCCACAATTCCGTTAAGCACCCCAATTGACGTGATGCCCACCTGCACGGTGGACAAAAACTGGTTCGGGTTGTCAAGCAGCGTCAATGCAGCTTGCGCGCCTTTGTCGCCCGCCTCGGCCATGGCGTTCAGCCGGGACTTTCTGCTGGCAGCCAGCGCCAGTTCAGACATGGCAAACACGCCATTCAGCAATGTCAAAAAAACAATCAGCAGAAATTCCATTGGACTCAAACGACAATAAACACCATGGCACTTTACTTGATTGGCGACGTGCAAGGCTGCGACAGCGCCCTGCAGCGGTTATTGACCGAGGTTTCTTTCTCCCCCAGCCGGGACACGCTCTACCTTTTAGGTGATCTGGTCAACCGCGGGCCAGACTCTGCGGCCGTGTTGCGCCGGCTGATGGGCTACGGTTCGGCCGCGCAATGCCTGCTGGGCAACCATGACCTGCACCTGCTGGCCATGTCGGTGGACGCACGCAAGCCCAGCCGAAAAGACACGTTGACAGGCGTTCTGCTGGCGCCCGACCGCGAGGCGATGCTGACATGGCTTCGCTGGCAGCGTATGGCCATTCTGCTTGAGCATCGAGACCACACGTATTTGATGGTTCACGCCGGTGTGCTTCCTGCATGGACCGCGACACAAACCATCTCACTCGCCGCTGAAGTTGAGGCCATGCTGCGCGGCCCTGGGCTGAGTGATTTCTTGCACCAGATGTATGACAACAAGCCCGTTGCGTGGGACGCAGAGTTGCGCGGCACAGCACGCTTGCGCGTCATTGTCAACGCGCTGACGCGCTTGCGGTTTTGCAGCGCCCAGGGGGAAATGGAGTTTGATGCCAAAGAGGGCTTGGACAGTGCCCCACCGGGTTACATGCCTTGGTTTGACGTGCCTGGCCGCAAGACCGCCAATGTCACTGTGGCTTTTGGCCACTGGTCCACCCTTGGCTGGCTGAACCGTGATGATGTGCTGGCACTGGATTCCGGTTGCGTCTGGGGCGGCTCTCTGAGTGCGCTACAGCTCGGCACCGGTTTGGCACCCCACGAGCTCATTCAGGTGAAATGCGACCAAGCTCAAAAACCTGGTCGGTAACAAGCAGCCACAACCACTCAGGCTGACTTGAACAGCGCTGCCACTTTGCGTTTGGTTTTGATGTTGCTGGAGATGGTGCGCACACCTGGTCGGGCGGCAGCGGCCTCCCAAGAAGGGACCGCGTCAGGCACCAGCGCTGGCGCCTCGTAGGGCTTGTCAAAAAACGGGTCGTTAGACATGGCTGGTCGCTTGAATTCGTTGCGCGGTGCACGCGGCACCCTGGCGACAAACTCCTCGCGGCGGGTGTCGCCTGCTTCCTGCTGGTACATGCGTCGGCCATCATTGATGTGCCCTTGTTTGCGTATGTCAGGCAGGTTTTCTTCAAACTCGATGGGTTCTAGCTCGATTTTTGTCTTGAGCAGTTTCTCGATTTCCGTCACCAGACGCAGATCGCTTTTGGAGACAAAGGTCACCGCCAGGCCAGCCGCGCCAGCACGCCCGGTGCGACCAATGCGGTGCACATAATCTTCCGCATGGAACGGAATGTCAAAATTGAACACCGCCGGCACATCTTTGATGTCCAACCCGCGCGCAGCCACATCGGTGCACACCAGCAAGTCAACCTCGCCGCTCTTGAAAGCTTCCAGCGCCTTCAATCGTTCGTCCTGGCTCTTGTCGCCATGCAAGGCGGTGGTTTTGAGGCCTTCATGCTCAAGTGACCGCGCCAGGCGGGCGCAGCCAAGCTTGCTGTTGACGAACACAAAGGCCTGTTTCATGCCGCGTTGGCGCAGAATTTGGTGCAAGGCATGGCGCTTGTCTTCACCATCGACGCTGTAAAAATGCTGTTCCACAGTAGATGCCGCCGCGTTGGAGCGTGCCACCTCTATCGTCACCGGGTCCTGTAAATAGCTGCTTGCCAGCCGCTTGATCTCGGATGAGAACGTGGCCGAAAACAGCAGCGTGGTGCGTTGCTTGGGCAGATAGCTCAAAATGCGCTGCAAATCGGGCAAAAAGCCGATGTCAAGCATGCGGTCGGCCTCGTCCAGCACCACATATTCAACTTGATTGAGCACACAGTTTTTCGCCTCGATGTGGTCCAGCAAGCGCCCTGGGGTGGCCACCAGCACTTCCACACCCTTTTTCAGCTCAAGCGTTTGTGGCTTCATGTCCATGCCACCAAAGACCACCGCACTGCGCAAATTGGTGTACTTGCCATACAACTCGACCTGCTCCGCCACTTGAACGGCCAACTCGCGGGTGGGCAACAGCACCAAGGCACGCACTGGATGGCGCGCTGGCGAGGTTGAGGCGTTTTCGTGCTGGAGCATGCGCTGCATCAGCGGCAGGGCAAACGCTGCCGTTTTGCCAGTACCCGTTTGTGCCGCACCCATCACGTCCCTGCCCTGCAACACCACGGGAATGGCCTGGGCTTGGATCGGGGTCATGGTCTCGTAACCCATCTCGGCCACCGCGCGGGCCAGAGGTGCGGCCAATTGCAACTGGGCAAAGGCCATGATGGGTGTGTCAGAGGTCAGTTCAGCGGAAATTTCAGAAGTCAAATCGGTCATTCAATGCCAGGTTCAGATGCTATCGATCCGATAGCCGGGGTTGCCCCAAGGAACAGGGCAAATCCACATTATCCTCCAATGCTCACAATTGGCGCGCCGAGAAGGTATCGCAGCCCTTGACGCTGCCATTTTTCAGGCCATTGTCGAACCAGCGTTGGCGCTGGGCACTGGTACCGTGCGTGAAGCTGTCTGGTACTACCTGGCCACCACTGGAACGTTGCAGCGCGTCATCGCCAATTCTGGCAGCAGCGTTCATGGCCTCTTCGACATCGCCCTGCTCCAGCAATTGGCGGGCCGCTTGTGCATGGTTGGCCCACACACCAGCAAAGCAGTCAGCCTGCAATTCCAGACGCACACTCAAGGCGTTGTACTCAGCCTGGCTGACACGGCCACGCATCTGTTCCATCTTGGTGGTAATGCCCAGCAGGTTTTGCACATGGTGACCCACCTCGTGGGCAATCACATAGGCCTGGGCAAAGTCACCGGGCGCACCCAACTGGGTTTTCAGGTTTTCGTAAAACCCAAGGTCAATGTAGACCTTTTGGTCTGTCGGGCAATAAAACGGCCCCATCGCCGCCTGACCCTGCCCGCACGCGGTCGAAGTGCTGCCACGGAACAACACCAGCGTGGGCTCCTGGTAAGTCGCGCCACCCTTGCTGAACACGTCTTTCCAGACGTCTTCAGTGTCTGCCAGCACGGTCGACACAAATGCCGCCATACGGTCGTCTGCGGGCGGCTTGCGCGCCGGTGCTGATTGGGTTTGTGCCTCCGGGCTTCCACCGCTGAGCAGGTTCAGCACAGTCAGGGGACTGACTCCAAGAAAATATGACACCACCAGCGCGATGGCCACCGAACCTAAGCCAATGCTGCGCCCGCCAAAACCCCCACCACCGGAAGATCCCCCTCCATCCCGGCGATCTTCAACGTTGTCAGATTGACGGTTTCCGTCCCATTTCATGGTGATGCTCCCTGTGCTGGCTCATCGATCAAACTGCTGCTTCAATGCGACTGGCTTTATGCTTTGGGCAAGGTCACGCCGCGCTGGCCCTGGTATTTTCCGCCGCGGTCTTTGTAACTGGTCTCGCAGACTTCATCACTCTCAAAAAACAGCACTTGGGCACAGCCTTCGCCAGCGTAAATCTTGGCGGGGAGCGGTGTCGTGTTACTGAATTCAAGGGTCACGTAACCTTCCCACTCAGGCTCAAATGGTGTCACGTTCACGATGATGCCGCAGCGTGCGTACGTGCTCTTGCCCAGGCAGATGGTCAACACGTTGCGCGGAATTCGGAAGTATTCCAGGGTGCGAGCCAGCGCAAAGCTGTTGGGCGGGATGATGCACACGTCATCGTAAAAATCGACAAAGCTTTTCTCGTCAAAATTCTTGGGGTCGACCACCGTGCTGTGGATGTTGGTGAACACCTTGAATTCGGGCGCGCAGCGGATGTCATAGCCATAGCTGCTGGTGCCGTAGCTGACGATTTTGTTGCCAGCAGCATCCTGGCGAACCTGACCGGGCTCAAACGGCTCGATCATGCCGTGCTGCTCTGCCATGCGGCGGATCCACTTGTCGCTTTTGATGGTCATGGGAACTCAACTCCTAAGTTTGACGGATTGTAAGCAGTGGTCTGACAGACTAATCCACGCCACGAACTGAACTAACCTGAGTCTGTGATCAGTGATTCAACCGCCAATCACCCACCCCGCACCTTCACCGCCTGCCCATCCGCCACCATACTGCCTGGGTACAGCACCACCGCTTCACCCTCACGCAAACCCTCCTTGAGCCAGGCCACATCGGCATTGCGGTCTTGCAACTGCACCGGACGGGCGCGGGCGTGACCATCAACCACCACAAAGACGCGCCATTGCTGGCCGTCGCGCACCAGAGCGGCGGTGGGCACCAGCAGGGCGCGCGGCTGGGACGACACGGTGATGCGCGCATCCACGCGGAAACCGTCACCCAGCGGCGCGGCGACAGGTTGCGCCCCGGCGGCGGCTGACTCCAGTACCACGATCACGTTCACACGCTGCTCTTCAATGCCCAAGGCCGACACCTTGGTGAACGCCACCGGCTCCACACGTGTGACCTTCCCCTGCATGGCTGGCGCAAAGCTGCCCAGTGACAAGCGCACCGGCGCGCCGGGCTGGATTTGCGTGACCTCTCCTGACAACACGTCAATCACCGCCTCCATGGCGGTTGTGTTGCCAATGTCCAGCAGGGGCTGACCGGCGGTCACCGTCACTGCGCTGTCTTGGTACAGCTTGAGCACCTGGCCGTCCACCGGGCTTTTGATGTCCCAGCGGCCGCTGGGGCGAGCTGCGGCTGTGGGTTCGGCGCGGGCCAGGGCGGCGCGGGCTTCCGCGACGGAATAGTCGGTGACACCCTGCTCTGCCTGCGCGGCGCTGAGGGCTTGCTGGGCGGCCTGACGGGCCAGAGCGGCTTGGTCGCGCGCGGCGGGAGAAATAAAGTTTTCTTGTGCCAGCTTGGTGGCGCGGTCAGCTTCGAGCGTGGCCTGTGCCAGCGCGGTCTGAGCCCGCTGCACTTGTGCGGCGGCAGCGCGGCGGGCGGCATCGGCACTGCCCACGCGCTGTTGCAGCACGCTGCGGGTGCGGGCGTCAATCATTTGCGGCGCCACTGGCTCCAGCGCCGCGAGCACGTCGCCGGCTTTCACCACATCCCCCACCTTGAGGGTCGGGCGCAGCAAGGCGGCCTGGGTGGGCGCGGTGATGACGTAGCGGGTTTTAAGGCGCAGGCGACCATCTTCTTCAATGGCTTGCTCAAAGGTGCCGGTGGCGACAAGAGCCACTTCCACCAACAACGGGCGGGGCCGGTAAACGGCAACCACCAGCACGGCAGCAGCAGCCAGCAGCAACGCGCCGATGAGCCAGCGCCGGTTTTTTTGGAGGGGAGTTTTCTCGTTCATTCGCGTACTTTCAAAACAGCAACCAGGTCCAGCCGGTCAATCTGGCGGCGCACCAGCAGCGCGCTGGCAATGCCTGCCGCCAGCACAATCAGCGCGGCAGATGCGTAGGTCGACGGCTCGATCACCACAGAAAAATCAATCGCATCGGACGACATCAGCTGCATCATCAAGCTGGCCAGCGCATAGCCCAGCAAGGCGCCAATGGGCAGCGCCAGCAACAGCTCGGCGCCCAGTTCGGCCAGCAGCAACACCGAGACTTCGGCGCGGGTCATGCCGAGCACACGCAGGCTGGCCAGTTCCCAGGCCCGTTCTGACAACGAGATGCGCGCCGCGTTGTAGATGATGCCCACCGCCATGGCCACGGCAAACAAGGTGAGTACGCCGCTGAACACGCCCATGTTGCGCGAGGTGGTTTTGTTGAAGTTGGCCATGGAACCCGCTTTGTCAAACACCGCATTGATCAGCGGGGCAGACTTCACGGCGGCCCAGAAGCGGTTCATGGCCATGGGATCGACCTGCAGCACCGCGTCGGCCACGCCAGCACCATCACGCGCCAGGGCGTTCATGGCATCCAGGTTCATGTAAAGCAGTTTGCCAAACATGGTGTGCACGATGTCAA
This sequence comes from Burkholderiales bacterium, assembly GCA_038207945.1. Taxonomy (GTDB): domain Bacteria; phylum Pseudomonadota; class Gammaproteobacteria; order Burkholderiales; family Burkholderiaceae_C; genus Rhodoferax. The sequence goes on along the minus strand of JBBQZG010000098.1, from coordinate 2,799 downwards.
CCACCTCAACCTCGGTGTGCACCTGATTCCACAGGCGAAACTCCAGCGCCACATGGTCACCCACACGGGCACCGAGCGCGCGCGCCAGCAGCGCCGACAGCACCACGCCATGCGCGGGCATAGCCACCGCACCGCGCTGCTCGTCCACCACCCGCATCAGTTTGGCGCCTGATTGGTAGCCGGTGAGGGCCGTGTCCTCGCTGCGGCCACGCAGGCGTACCCGCACCGGCTCGGTGCGGTAGGGCTCTGAGGCGATCACGCCGGGCAGGCGGTTCAGGTCTTGCACCACACTGAGGGGCACCGGCCGCTGAAAATTGACCAGCACGTCGCCCTGCTGCACCTGGCGAAACTGCACGTCCACAATGTGCGCGATGGCATCCAGCCAGAACGCGCCAGAGATTTGCAGCGCCACCGCCATCGCAATGCCGGTCACGGTCAAGGCGGCGCGCAGCGGGCGGCGCTCAAAGTTGCGGATCACCATCATGGCGCCGGTGCTCACCCGATGACCCAGGCCCAGGCGCTCGATCAGTGTCGGCTTGAAGCTCGGTGGTGCCGGTGGCAACATGGCTTGTGCGGGTTTGAGCCGCACCACCGCGTGAATGGCCGTCCAGGTGCCGAGTGCGGCGGCGCTGGCGGCGATTACAAGTGAGGTGATGATCAGCCACGGGTTGGTCACATAGGCCAGGCCGTTAAAGCGGAACACCTCGTCGTACAGGCCGAGCATGCCGCGCCCGATCAGCTGGCTCAAACCCAGCCCCACCAGCACACCCAGCCCGGCAATGGCCAGCGCCAACTGGATGTAGTGCCAGGCAATGGCACCGTCGCTGTAACCAAGCGCCTTGAGCGCGGCGATCTGGCTGCGCTGGGTGGCCACCTGCCGGCTCAGCACCACGTTGAGGATGAACATGGCCACCGCCAGAAAGATCGACGGCAGCACGGTGCCCATCACCTTGAGCTGTGACAGCTCGTCTTCCACGATCTTGGTCGACAGCTGCTTGTCGCGCCCGGTCGCACCAATGGCGCCATAGGGCTCAAGCACCTGGTCCACACCGTCAATCACCGACGCCAACGGCGTGCCGGTATCCAGCCGCAACGCCACCTGGTTGAACGCGCCCTGCATGTCATAGGCGTCAAGCATACGGGCCGCATCAATCCACCAGATGCCAAACGACTGGTCGTCGGGCGCCCCGCCTTGCGAGGCAAAAACGTATTCGGGTGAAGCCACCGTGCCCACCAGAAACACCCGTTCACGTTTGCCGTTCAGGATGGCATGCACGCTGTCGCCGGGGTTCAGATGGCGGGCAGCGGCAAAGCGGTCGCTGACCAAGGCCTCCAGCACACCATCACTTTCGGGCCAGCGCCCGCGTTTGAGCGTCAGGGCGTTGAGACCCTGGCGGTTGGTGTGCAGGCGCGCCAGGTCGACGCCAATGAAGCGGCCAGTCACGGGTGGCGCCACGCCGGGCAAGTCCACCTGCGCGTCAAACACCACATCGAGCTTGACCACGGCCACGCCGGGCAGCGCGGCGAGGCGCTCGCGCAAGTGCACCGGGGCGCGTTTGACGCTGGCAAACACCTCGGCCAGCCGGTTGTCGCGGTAAAACGCATCACGCGAGCCCTTGAGCGATTCATGCACCGAAAACATGCCGACAAACCCGGCCACACCAATCGCCACCACCAGCGCAATCGTCGCCACCTGGGCTCGCAAGCGGGTCAGGTCGCGCCAAAGCTTGATGTGAATGGCTTTCATGGTGTGCGCTACCAGTTCAGGCTGGCGGCCGCCACTTTGTGCGGGTTGGCGCGGGTTTCCACAATGCGGCCGTCGGCCAGGCGCAGCACACGGTCGGCCATCTCGGCAATAGGCGCGTTGTGCGTGATGACCACCGTGGTGGTGCCCAGTTCACGGTTCACATGTTCAATCGCCTGCAGCACCATCACGCCGGTGGCGCAGTCCAGCGCGCCGGTGGGTTCGTCACACAACAACACGGCAGGGTTTTTGGCGATGGCGCGGGCAATGGCCACACGCTGCTGCTCGCCGCCCGAGAGTTGTGCCACAAAGTGGTTCATGCGTTCACCCAGGCCGACCAGCGCCAGCGCGTCTTCGGGCTTCATCGGGTCGTCGGCCAGGTCGGTCACCAGGGCCACGTTCTCACGCGCGGTCAGGCTCGGGATCAGGTTGTAAAACTGGAACACAAAACCCACATGCTCACGCCGGTAACGCGTCAGCTCGGCATCGTCGGCACCAATGAGTTCGTGTAATTCACCTGCATGGGTCCAGCAGGCCGAACCACTGGTGGCGGTGTCCAAGCCACCCAGGATGTTGAGCAGGGTCGATTTGCCGCTGCCCGAAGCACCCAGAAGCACCACAAACTCGCCGCGCACAATGTCCAGGTCAACCCCGCGCAGAGCGTGCACAGCGGTGTCCCCTGCGCCATAAACCTTGGTCAGGCCACGGGCCGTGAAGACAGGTTCGGCTTGAGCAGTTAGGACATTCATCGCGACACAGACAGTGTGAGAGGTGAGTATGCAGCCAGCGTGCCAACAAAGGTTTGCGAACGGTCAAGAAAGTTGGATTTCATGTAAAGCATCTGAAGAAATCAAGGTCTTACATCAAACCCGGCTCAGCGTATCAAACCCGGCCCGGCGACTGGGCTATGTGCATGCGGTTTTGGGGTGAAAACACACGCGAAACTGAAGCTGTTGTATGCCAACGGTTGCCGACGCGCGCCTTTCACCCCAAAGCCCGGTCACATAGCCCAATCACCGTGCCTAGCACTGTTGGGTCAGAAATTCAGCTCCAAA
>JBBQZG010000097.1:0-12421 GCA_038207945.1 Burkholderiales bacterium | reverse complement strand
TCCCTTGAAGTAAAACTGGGGAATGGTTGGCCAGTTGCTGTAGTCCTTGATGCCAGCGCGGATGCCGTCATCTTCCAGCACATTCACGGTCTTGATGGCCTTGGCGTCAACGCCGCAGGCTTTCAGGATTTGAATGGCGCGCCCGGAAAAGCCGCACTGGGGAAAACTTGCCGTACCCTTCATGAACAGTAAGATGTCGTTGTGTTTGACCAGGTCATCAATGCGTTGTTGTGCGTCGCTCATGCTCGGAAATCCTTTGTAAATAAACAGCCCGGATTATTTCACCTTCAAAGGCACTCCGGGGGGGTGACCCTGTCAGGTTTAGGGGTGTTGCGAACAGGTGCTCAGTAATGTGGCGGTAAGTCGTCGCGCGGGTTGCCGGCAGCCGTTGGGTCGCTTACCGGGGATTGATGGCACAGAAACTGCACTTCTCGCGTCAGCTGGTCAATCTGGACTTGCTGACGGATGATGATCTGGTCGAGCTTGTCCAGCAAGTCTTCTGTGAAGCTTGCCTTGATTTCAAGGTTGGTCAGGCGCGTGTCAATGTCACTGGTGTCTTGATTTCGGGTCATGGGGTGTGCGTTGGGTTAAGTTGTCCGCCACTGCAGCGTTCAATGCCCGCCAGGTCGCAACGGGATTGCACTTGCATGAAGCCGGCAGCGCTCAGCAAATTCCGTACCGCCGCAGCCTGGTCGTAGCCATGCTCCAGCAGCAACCAGCCACCGGGTTTGAGGTGCGAGGGAGCCTGCACGATGATCAGGCGCAGGTCGTCCAAGCCATCGGCACCACTGGCCAGCGCTTGCAGTGGTTCGTGAGTGAGGGCAGCCAGGTGCGGATCAAGGGAGGCAATGTAGGGCGGGTTGGAGACGATGCAGTCAAATTTGAGGGCGTTGTTGCTCAAGCCAGCAAGCCACGCGCCCTGGCTGCATGTGACATCAAGCTTGAGCAGCTGAGCGTTGGCCCTGGCCACGGCCAGGGCATCTGCGCTGACATCAATGGCATGGACTTGCAGCGCCGTTTGGCTGGCTTTCAGGGCCAGCGCGATGGCCCCGCTGCCAGTCCCCAGGTCGAGCACACGCGTCGGCTGGCTGTTGTGAGTCTTTTCAGGCAGTTCAGCCAGCGCCTCTCGCGCCCAGTTCACCAGGGTTTCCGTGTCGGGTCGCGGCACCAGCACGCGGGCGTCAACTTGTAACATCAGGCCAAAAAATTCTTTCTGTCCCGTGATGTAAGCCAGCGGCTCGCCGCTCAGGCGGCGTTGCGCGAGCAGCTTCAGTACCGTGGCGCGTTCGGGTGACAGCAAATCAGTGTCATGCGTCAGCAACCAGCCGCGCTGGTGTGGCGGTTGCCCCAATACGTGCAACAGCAACAGCTGCGCGTCCAGCCGCTCCAGACCGGCGGCTTGCAAGGCAGCCAGCGTTTGGGCCAGATTTTCAGGGGCGGGAACGGTGGGCATAAATGCTATGTTAATAATAGCATCTTACGCAATATGGAAAAGGGCTAGAGGCAAATTTGTCATATAAATTCAGGCGTTGAGCTCCAGCGCTGCCAGTTGCGTGGCGGCCTCGTGTGCTTGCAATGCGTTCACCACGTCGTCCAGGTCACCTTCCATGATGGCCAGCAGCTTGTAGAGTGTCAGGTTGATGCGGTGGTCGGTCAGGCGGCCCTGCGGAAAGTTGTAGGTGCGGATTCGGTCGCTGCGGTCGCCGGTGCCGACCAGGCTTTTGCGTTCGGCGGCATCTTTGGCTGCGCGCTCGGCGCGGTCTTTTTCATGGATTCTGGCGGTGAGCACTTTCAATGCCTGCGCTTTGTTGGCGTGCTGGCTGCGTCCGTCCTGGCATTCGGCCACGGTACCGGTGGGCAGGTGGGTGATGCGCACAGCCGAGTCGGTTTTGTTGATGTGCTGGCCACCCGCACCGCTGGCGCGGTAGGTGTCGATGCGCAGGTCCGAGGCGTTGATTTTGATGGCTTCGGCCTCGTCGGGCTCGGCCAGCACCGCCACGGTGCAGGCGCTGGTGTGGATGCGGCCCTGGGTTTCGGTCACCGGCACGCACTGCACCCGGTGGCCGCCGGACTCGAACTTGAGCGCGCCGTAAACCTGATCACCTTCAATGCGCAGCACCACCTCCTTGTAGCCGCCGAGTTCGCTGCTTGATTCGCTGATGACTTCGTGCTTCCAGCCCTTGCGGTCGCAGTAGCGCAGGTACATGCGGGCCAGATCAGCGGCAAACAGGGCGGATTCGTCACCCCCGGTGCCGGCGCGGATTTCAACAAACGCCGGGCGCGCATCGTCCGGGTCTTTGGGCAGCAACATGCGCTGCAACTCGGCCTCTAACTGCTGCAGGTCAGCGCTGGCGGTGTCAAGTTCTTCTTGTGCCATTTCTTCCATGTCGGCATCATCAGATGAATTTTTCAACAGGTCTTGCGCTGCAGCCAGGTCCGCTTCGCGCTGTTGGTAACGCAGCCAGCGTCCGGCCACGGCTGCCACATCGGTGTGCTCGCGAGACAGTTTCAAAAACTGCACCATGTCGCTCATGATGTCCTGGCGTGACAGCAAAAATTCAAGCTCTCCCAGGCGGTCGGTGTAGCGGGCAAGTTGTTGGCGAAGAAACGGTTTCATGGGATGTCGGTGGGTGATCTGTGCTGAAAAACGGTGGGCGTCAGAAGCTTTCGGGCCTCTGTGGGGTCGGCTTGCGCAGGCGCACCAATGATGAGCGCGCGTAAGGGTCAGCTCAGCTAACGTTCTTTGCGCAAAAAGAAATGCTGCACGGCTGCTGTGGCGCGTTCGCGGGCGGCGGCATCACCAGCACGCAGTTCCGCCATGGCGCCATGCAGCATCTTTTGTGCCAAACCTTTGCTGAGGGCCTCCAGTACGACGTCGACGCTTTCACCCTTGGCCAGCAGTTTGCGGGCACGGGCAACCTCATTGGCGCGCCATTCGTCAGCCTGGGCATTGAGTTGCTGGATCAGCGGCACGGTACTGCGTTGCTCCAGCCAGTGCAAAAAGCTCTGCACCCCGGTATCCACAATGGCTTCGGCCTGTGCCACTGCAGCCTGGCGGCTGGCTTGCGCAGTTTGCACCACACCTGCCAAGTCATCCACGGTGTACAGGTACACGTCTTCCAGGGCCTTCACCTCGACCTCAATGTCACGCGGCACGGCCAGATCGACCATGAACATCGGGCGGCGGCGGCGGCGCTTCAAGGCGCGCTCGACCGAGCCCAACCCAATCAGCGGCAGGGTACTGGCGGTGCAGCTCACCACCGCGTCAAATTCGTGCAGGCGGTCCGGCAGATCCGCCAAGCGCATCACTTCTGCGCCAAATTTGCTGGCCAGTTGCTCGCCACGCGACAGGGTGCGGTTGGCAATGGTGATACTTTTGGGGTTTTTGGCGGCAAAGTGGGTGGCGCACAGGTCAATCATCTCGCCTGCACCGACAAACAGCACCTTCACTTCGCTCAGGTCTTCAAACAGCTGGCCCGCCAGGCGCACGGCGGCAGCGGCCATGCTGATGGAGTGGGCGCCGATCTCGGTGAAAGTACGCACTTCCTTGGCGACGGCAAACGAGCGTTGGAACATTTGGCTGAGCGTGGTGCCCAAGCTGCCCGCGGCCTCCGCTGCGCGCACAGCGTCCTTGATCTGGCCCAGAATCTGCGGCTCGCCCAGCACCATGGAATCGAGCCCGCTGGCCACCCGAAAAGCATGGCGCGCGGCCAGGCCGTCCTTCATCACGTAAGAGTGGGCGCGCAACAGCTCGGGCGAGACGCCGCCGCTTTGGGCCAGCCAATCAAGTGTGTGTTCGATTTGGGGTTGTTCGCAGGCGCAATAAATCTCGGTGCGGTTGCAAGTGGAGATCAACGCCGCCTCTGGCTGACGGTTCAAGGCACCGCGCAGCGCGTGCAGGGTGGGTTCGATTTGGTCGATGGCGAACGCAAAACGACCGCGCAGATCGAGCGGTGCGGTCGTGTGATTGATGCCTAATGCCCAGACTGCCATTTGCGGATTATAAAATCAGCACCTATGTGCTTTGATCTGCGTCATTTTTTCTTTTCCTCCAAGGTGGTCTGATGGGTTTTCTTGCCTTGCTCAACCATGTCATCAATTTTGTCGCCCCTGCGCTATGGCTGGCGTTGTTGATGCCGTTGTTGAGCCGCGTATTTATGAAAAATAGACCTGCAGCCCTCACCGTGTATAGGCAGTCTGCTATACATTTTGGAGTTGGCGTGGTGGCGCTGTCGCTTGGGTTGGTGTTGTTTGGGCGTGACGGGAAAATGCTCACTTACCTGGCGGTTGTGATGTCGATCGCGACCAGCCAGTGGGTCATGGGCAAAGGAGGGCGATAGATCGCCCTCTGATCTGACGCGACGGGTAGCCACTGACGGGCTTACTGCCCAGTCAGAAAACACCCTTCTGTGTTGATCTGGATCAACGTATTTGAGCCAGTTGCCGCTACGCTCTGCGCTTCTTTGTCTTCAATCCTGATGCCCCATGAAACTTTCAGCTTTTTTCGTCTCCCTTGTTCTCGTCAGCGGATTGACCTCAGGCGCCCGTGCGGCTGACCCTGAGCACCTGCGCATCATCGGCACCGACACCCAGTTTGTGGTGAAAAACGCCAAAGGTGAAGACACCGTGATCACCCGTGTGATGACGCCTTGTGCCAAAAACAAGGGATGGCTTCAACCCATGGTGCCGGTGCCAGGCGTGCATCCGGTGGGTGAAATTGAGGTGCTCAATGCCATGAACGACCGTGACGCGTTGCTGGTGGACATGCGCGAGCCCGAGGGCCGCGCCAACGGCACCATCGGTGGGTCCGTACATATTGAGTACATGGAAGTCGCAGACCGCTTGAATGAGTTGGGTTGCAGCAAAGTCGCTGGCAAATGGGACTGCAGCAAAGCCAAGAAGGTTTACGCGTTTTGCAATGGCCCGGTTTGCCCGCAAAGCTCGACAGCCATTGTGGCCATGACGCGTGTCGGCTTTCCTGCGGACCGCATTTACTACTATCGCGGCGGCATGCTGGATTGGACTGCGCTGGGTTTTCCGGTGGTTAAAGGCGACTTCTGAAGCTCAAGCGGTGCCGGGTGCAAACGCATCCACCCGGTCGGTGATGAGGCCGTCCAGCCCCAGGTCAAACAGCCGCTGTGCGTCATTGACCTCGTTCACTGTGTAGCTAAGGGTACGCAGCCCGGCGTTTTTGGCTTGGGCCACGCTGGTGCTGTCCCACAACGCGTGGTCGCAGACCACCGCCACGCAGCCAAGCCGCAGCGCGGTTTCCAGCCAGCCGGTCCACAAGTCTTCCAGCAGCAGGCCGCGTGGCAGCTCAGGCTGGGCTCGCAGTGCGCCTTCAAGTGAAGCCACATCAAACGACGTCAACAGGGGTGGCACTTTGGCCCCATGCCAGAGCCGCGCCGCGTGGCGCGCCACCGCCTCGCCGGTGTGCAACTCAGCACCTGGTGTGGCTTTGATTTCTATGTTCACAAAATAGCCGTTGCGCAAACAGTAGCGGGCGATGGCCTCGAAGGTGGGTAACGGCTCGCCAGCAAAAGTGCGTGAATGCCAGCCACCTGCATCCAGAAGGGCCAGTGTGCCCCAAGGGTGGTCGCCAGCGACGGCGCTCAAGCCGTGCCCAAGCGCTTCAACCGCGTTGGTGGTGCGCCGCAAAGTGGCGTCATGCATCAGGAAGGGAATGCCATCCGCGCTTAACTTCACGTCACATTCAAACATGCGGTAACCAAAACTGGCACCCATGCGAAAGGCGGCCAAGGTGTTTTCAGGGGCCAGTTTCCCTGCGCCACGGTGGGCAAGCCAGTACGGGTAGGGCCAGTGGTCGGTGGTGACAGGCTTCATGGTGCGGTCTCCCTGCGTTTGCCGCTGGCGGCATCAAAGTGGTGAATTTTGTCGGGCCGGGGGGTCACATGCAGGGTCTGCCCGAGCGTAGGTGCCCTTTGGGCCTCCTCGGTCCGGATGATGACCCATTCGTCACCCTCGCCGTGCGCCCAACGGCCGTAAGTCAGGCGTTCAGCTCCCAGCATTTCCACAGCCTCGACCTGCAGTGCCCAGCCCGTTGGCGTGACATCAAGGTGCTCGGGGCGCACACCGGTGATGGTGTTGGCTGGCGCGCCGGGGGCGTTCTTGAGCAAGTTCATCGGGGGTGAACCCATGAAGCCCGCCACAAACGTGCTGGCGGGGCGGTTGTAGACCTCCTCAGGTGTGCCAAACTGCTCCATGACCCCCGCGTTCATGACGATCATGCGTTGCGCCAGCGTCATGGCTTCAACCTGGTCATGCGTCACAAACAGCGAGGTGATGCCGAGTTCGCGGTGCAGTTTCTGGATTTCCAGGCGGGTTTGGGCGCGCAGCTTGGCGTCCAGGTTGCTCAAGGGTTCGTCAAATAAAAACACCTGTGGCTGTCGCACGATGGCCCTGCCCATGGCCACCCGCTGGCGCTGTCCACCTGAGAGCTCGCGCGGCTTGCGCAGTAAAAACGGGCCAATCTCAAGAATTTTGGCGGCCTTGTCGACCCGTGTCTTGATCTCTTCGGGCGGTACTTTGGCGATCTTCAAGCCATAGGCCATGTTCTCAAACACACTCATGTGCGGGTACAGCGCGTAGTTCTGGAACACCATGGCGATGTCGCGCTCGGAGGGCTCCAGGTTGTTCACGACCCGGTTACCGATCGACACCTCGCCGCTGCTGATTTCCTCAAGTCCCGCCACCATGCGCAACAGGGTGGACTTGCCGCAACCCGAGGGCCCGACGATGACGACAAACTCGCCATGCAGTATTTCGGCGCTGATGCCATGGATGACCTGGGTGGCGGTTTTGCCCAGCCCATAACGCTTGGTGACGTTTTTAAGTGTGATTGAAGCCATTATTTTTCAGTATCCACCAGCCCTTTGACGAACCACTTCTGCATCAGCATGACCACTAGGGCCGGTGGCACCATGGCCAGCACGGCGGTCGCCATGACGATGTTCCATTGCATCTCGGAGTCGCCGCCAGAGATCATGCGTTTGATGCCGATCACCACGGGGTACATGTCCTCGCTTGTGGTGACCAGCAGCGGCCACAGGTACTGGTTCCAGCCATAGATGAACTGAATCACAAACAGCGCGGCAATCGACGTTTTGGACAGCGGCACCAGAATATCCTTGAAAAAACGCATCGGCCCGGCACCATCCATGCGTGCCGCCTCAACCAGTTCTTCAGGCACCGTCAGAAAGAACTGCCGGAACAAAAAAGTGGCGGTGGCCGAGGCAATCAGAGGAATCGTCAAGCCCGCATAACTGTTGAGCATGCCCAGGTCTGACACCACCTTGTAGGTCGGTCCGATGCGCACCTCCACGGGCAGCATCAGGGTAATGAAAATGGCCCAGAAGAAAAACATGCGGAATGGAAACCTGAAGTAGACGATGGCAAAGGCTGACAACAGCGAAATGGCAATCTTGCCCAGAGAGATGATCAGCGCCGAGATCAAACTCACCATCATCATTTGTCCCACCGGTGCTTTGGAGCCGGAGCCACCACCGGTGCCGTTCCAGGCGGCGGTGTAGTTTTCTATCAGATGCCCACCGGGCAGTAGCGGCATGGGTGTTTGCACGATCGCCTGCGCGGTTTGGGTGGAGGCCACAAACGTCAGGTAAAGCGGAAACGCCACCACCAGCACGCCCAGAATCAGCACGGCATGTGACAGAAAGGTCAAAAACGGGCGGCGCTCAACCATCAGTAATTCACTTTCTTCTCGACAAAGCGGAATTGCACCACCGTCAGCGCGACCACAATCACCATCAGCACCACCGACTGCGCGGCAGAGCCGCCCATGTCCATCGCCTTGAAGCCGTCAAAGTAAACCTTGTAGACCAAGATCGCAGTCTCCTTGCCCGGGCCACCCTGGGTGGCAGCGTCAATGATGGCAAAGGTGTCAAAAAACGCGTAGACAATATTGATCACCAACAAAAAGAATGTGGTGGGTGACAGCAGTGGAAACACGATGGTCCAAAACCGCCGCCAGGGGCGCGCACCGTCGATGGCGGCAGCTTCAATCAGCGATTTCGGTATGCTTTGCAGCCCCGCCAGAAAAAACAAGAAGTTGTAAGAGATCTGCTTCCACACGGCGGCCATCACCACCAACGTCATGGCGTGTGTGCCGTTGAGCAAGTGGTTCCAGTCCACGCCGACCGCGCGCAGCCAGTAAGAGACCACGCCCACACTTGGCGCAAACATGAATAGCCACAACACGCCGGCCACGGCAGGAGCCACGGCGTAGGGCCAGATCAACAGGGTTTTGTAGGCCAGTGCGCCCCGGACGATGCGGTCGGCAAACACCGCCAGCAGCAAGGAGATGCTGATGCCCGTCACCGCCACCAAGCTTGAAAAAATGGCGGTGGTGTAAAACGAGGCCAGGTAAGTCTCGTCGTTCCAAAGGTTTCGGAAGTTGTCCAGCCCGACCCAGTCCACCGACATGCCAAACGCATCTGACTGCTGCACCGATTGCAGCAGGGCCTGGGCGGCAGGCCAGAAGAAAAACAATGCGATCACGGCCACCTGGGGTGCCATCAGCACCCAAGGCAGCCACTTTGAGCGGAAAAAGACGCGCTTTTCCACTTGTGATGATCCATCAACGCTTTTTGTTTGCCTTCTCAAACCGTTCCAGCAGCTCGTTGCCGCGCTTCACGATCGAGTCCAGGGCTTCTTTGGCGCTCTTCTTGCCACCCCAGACGCCTTCAAGCTCTTCGTCCTCAATGGTGCGGATCTGCACATAGTTACCCAGGCGGATGCCACGCGACTTGTCCGTGACCTTGCGGATCATTTGTGTGGGAGCCACATCTGTGCCCGGGTTTTCCTTGTAAAAACCACTCTTTTCAGTCAACTGGAATGCGGCTGTGGTGATCGGCAGGTAGCCAGTGCGTTTGTGGCTGGCGGACTGCACTTCTGGGCTGGAGATGTAGTCAAAGAACTTGGCCACCCCTTTGTATTCATCCGCTTTCTTTCCGGCCATGACCCACAGGCTGGCGCCACCAATGACGGTGTTTTGAGGCGCACCGGGTACGTCCGGGTAATAGGGCAGGGGTGAAAGGCCGAAGGCGAACTTGGCGTTTTTCTTGACGTTGCCGTAAAAACCTGACGAGGTGGTGATCATGGCGCATTCGCCAGAGACAAAGGTGGCTTCAGGCACGTTGGCGCGGCCCTTGTACACAAACAGACCTTGCTGGTGCATGTTGGCCAGGTTTTCGATGTGGCGCACATGCAGTGGTGAATTGACTTTCATGCGCGCGTCCATACCGCCCAGACCATTGCCTTTGGTGGCGAATTCGACGTTATGCCAGGCTGAAAAACTTTCCAGCTGTGTCCAACCCTGCCAGGCCACCGTCAAGGGGCATTTGTGGCCATTGGCTTTGAGCTTGGCAGCTGCCAAGGCCACTTCAGGCCAGCTGCTGGGGGCCTTGTTGGGGTCCAGGCCGGCGGCCTTGAAGGCATCCTTGTTGAAATAAAACACCGTGGTGGAGCTGTTGAACGGCATGCTCAACATCTCCCCGCTGGGTGCGGTGTAATAGCCGCCGACCGCAGGGATATAGGCTTTGGGGTCAAACTTTTGCCCGGCATCCTTCATGACCTTGGCCACAGGCACGATGGCGTTTTTGCTGGCCATCATGGTGGCTGTGCCGACCTCAAACACCTGCAGGATGTGTGGCGCGTTGCCCGCCCGGAACGCCGCCACAGCAGCTGTCATGGACTCGTCATAGGTGCCTTTGTAGGTGGGCACAATTTTGTAATCTGCCTGACTGGCGTTGAAGTTTTTCGCCAGGTCGTTGACCCACTCGCCGTTGACAGCGGTCATTGAGTGCCACCACTGGACTTCGGTCACGGCCTGGGCCGACAGGGCAAATGACGCGGCCAGCGCAACGGCTGCAAGTTTCAATTTCATGCGTTTCTCCTAAAAGTGAAGGACGTGAGCTTACTGACCAGAGATGACGCATTTGCGACAGAATGATGTCAAGCCCGCTTGATTTATGATTAAACCCAGATTTTTTACGGTGTGGCATCAGGGTTTCCACAGGGTCACCATCACCTGAGTAGGGCAATGCTGCGCTGCGGTAACATCGCCTGCCCAGCCGGACAGCGCACAAATGCGTCTTTTCACGCCCCGTAACGGCTGCAATCACACAACCCGATGAACGCTCCTACACAGCTCAGCCATTTGTTGCCTGCTGGCGCTATTGCACCGCACGGCCAGGAACGCATTCGCGAAATTCCGTACAACTACACTTCTTTTTCTGACCGCGAAATCGTCATTCGGCTGCTCGGCGCCTGCGCCTGGGACTGGTTGAACAAATTGCGCGATGAACGCCGCACGGGTCGCTCAGCCCGCATGTTGTATGAGGTGCTGGGTGACATCTGGGTGGTTCAGCGCAATCCTTATCTTCAAGACGACCTGCTTGACAACCCAAAACGCCGTGTGTTGCTGGTTGAGGCTTTGCAACACCGTCTGCATGAAGTACAAAAACGCCGCACCCCTGAATCCGACCCCGAGCGTGATGCGCTGGTTGGCCAGCTGCTTGGTGCGGCGGGCAAAGCGGTGCAGGCTTTTGATGCCAATTTTGTGGAAACGGCGGCGTTGCGCCGCCGGGCGCAGAAGGCGCTGGTCAAACTCACGGCACGCGACAACATCAAATTTGACGGCTTGAGCCGTGTCAGCCACGTGACTGACGCCACCGACTGGCGGGTGGAGTACCCATTTGTGGTGCTGACGCCCGACACCGAGGCTGAGATGGCCGGTCTGGTCAAAGGCTGCATCGAACTGGGCCTGACCATCATTCCGCGTGGCGGTGGCACGGGTTACACCGGCGGCGCGATTCCACTGACCTGGAAAAGCGTGGTGATCAACACCGAAAAGCTCGAGGCCATGACCGAGGTCGAGATGCGCCAGTTGCCGGGCCTGGACCACGAGGTGGGTACGGTCTGGTCAGAAGCCGGTGTGGTGACCAATCGCGTGGCGCATGCGGCCGAGCGCGCGGGTTTTGTCTTTGCCGTGGACCCGACATCGTCGGAGGCCTCTTGTATCGGCGGCAACATTGCCATGAACGCCGGGGGCAAAAAAGCCGTGCTGTGGGGCACGGCGCTGGACAACCTGGCCAGTTGGCGCATGGTGACACCGCAGGCCGAGTGGCTGGAGGTGACCCGCATCAACCACAACATGGGCAAGATTCATGACGTGGACGTGGCCAGTTTTGAGCTGCAGTATTTCAAGGCCGACGGCAAAACCAGGTTGCGCAGCGAGCGGCTGGACATTCCCGGCAAGTCCTTCCGCAAGGAGGGTCTTGGCAAGGACGTGACCGACAAGTTTTTGAGCGGACTGCCAGGCATTCAAAAAGAAGGTTGTGACGGTCTGATCACCAGCGCACGCTGGGTGGTGCACAAGATGCCCAATCACACCCGCACCGTGTGTCTGGAGTTTTTCGGCAATGCCAAAGATGCGGTGCCCAGCATTGTTGAAATCAAGGATTTCATGTTCGCAGAGCAAAAGCGCTCGGGCGTGCTGCTGGCCGGGCTGGAGCATCTGGACGACCGTTACTTGAAAGCGGTCGGTTACGCCACCAAGAGCAAACGCGGCGCGGCCTTGAGCAGTGGTGGTGTGCCCAAAATGGTGCTGTTTGGCGACATTGCCGGTGACGACGCCGACGACGTGGCGCGGGTCACGTCTGAGGTGGTGCGCATCGCCAATTCACGCAGCGGCGAGGGCTTCGTTGCCATCAGCCCGGAAGCACGCAAGAAGTTCTGGCTCGATCGCAAGCGCACCGCCGCCATCAGTAAACACACCAACGCCTTCAAGATCAACGAAGACGTGGTGATTCCGTTGCCGCGCATGGCCGAGTACACCGACGGCATTGAGCGCATCAACATCGAACTAAGCCTCTCGAACAAGCTGGCCTTGTGTGATGCACTGCAAGACTTTTTTACCCAGGGCAACCTGCCACTGGGTCGGCAGGGCGATGCCAATGAGATTTCTGCCGCCGAGTTGCTGGAAGATCGGGTGGCGCAGGCGCTCAGCCTTCTGGATGAAGTGCGCACACTGTGGGCGGGTTGGCTGCGGGATGTGGAACCCTTGTTTGCGCAGTTGCAGGATCACTCTCTGCGCGCCAGCTGGAAGACACAAATCCGCCAGCCACTGCAGCAGATTTTCTCGGGCGTGGCGTTTGAAGACATTTTGAAAGAATGCAACGCCATTCACCAGCGCGTACTCAAAGGCCGGGTGTGGGTCGCCTTGCACATGCACGCCGGTGACGGCAATGTGCACACCAACATTCCGGTCAACAGCGACGACTACGACATGTTGCAAGCGGCCCATGGCGCGGTCAAACGCATCATGGCGCTGGCCCGCAGCCTGGACGGCGTGATCTCGGGTGAGCATGGCATTGGCATCACC
>JBBQZG010000096.1:0-12570 GCA_038207945.1 Burkholderiales bacterium | reverse complement strand
GCGCTTCAGGTTCGCAGCATGGCGGCATCGTGCGCAGGTTGCCATGGCACCAGCGGCGTTGCACAGCCAGGCATGGAAAGCCTGGCAGGTCAGAAAAAAGAAGACTTGCTGAAAAAAATGCAGGACTACAAGTCTGGCAAGAAGCCCGCCACGCTCATGCACCAGCTTTCAGCAGGCTATTCAGACGCACAGATCGAGCAACTGGCTGAATACTTCGCCGCATTGAAGAAATAAGGAGAATGATATGAAACGTCGTCAATTTGTAGGCACTTTGGGTGCAGGTTCGGCGCTCGGCGCATTTGGTACGCTCGGCATGTTGTCGGGTTGTGCCTCCACAGGTGGCGGCAACGGCCCCAAAGTGGTGGTCGTCGGGGGTGGTTTTGGTGGCGCTACGGCAGCCAAATATGTGCGCATGTGGTCTGAGTACGGCATATCTGTCACGCTGGTGGAGCCCAATGCGTCATTCATTTCATGCCCGATCTCTAATCTGGTGATCGGCGGGGTCAAAACCATGGCCGACATCACCACACCATACGACGGCTTGGTCAAGAACCATGGCGTCAAAGTTGTACATGATTCTGTGAGCGCCATTGATGCGGACAAGCGCATCGTCAAACTGGCAAGTGGGGGCGAGCTGCCGTATGACCGGTTGATTTTGTCGCCTGGCATTGACTTCATGTTGGATGCGTTGCCTGGGATGGCGGCGGCAGGTGCCAAAGACAAAGTACTGCATGCGTGGAAAGCCGGCGCGCAAACCGTGGCGCTGCGCAAGCAACTTGAAGCCATGCCCGATGGCGGTGTGTATGCCATGTCAATCCCGTTGGCACCGTACCGTTGCCCACCCGGCCCGTATGAGCGCGCTTGCCAGGTAGCCAATTACTTCCAAAAAGCCAAGCCCAAATCCAAAGTGCTGATTCTGGATGCCAATGACGACGTCACTTCCAAGGCAGCGTTGTTCAAAAAAGCTTGGGCTGATCGTTATGCTGGCATGGTCGAATACCGCCCCAAACATGCCTTGTCCGATGTGGATGTGTCTGTCAATACTCTGAAGTTTGAATTTCAGGACAACATCAAAGCCGACGTGTTGAACGTGATTCCACCCATGCGTGCGGGTTCTATTGCCGTTCAAACTGGCTTGGCCACAGCCAACAAACGTTGGTGTGAAGTTGACTTTTTGACCTTTGAGTCAAAAGCCGCAAAAAACATTCATGTCTTGGGCGATTCGATTCAAGTTGCGCCTGGTATGCCCAAGTCTGGCCACATGGCCAATCAGCATGGCAAGACCTGCGCGGCGGCTGTGGTGGCTTTGCTGACCGGCAAGACACCCAACCCATCGCCAATCTACAACAACACTTGCTACAGCTTTGTCAGCAGTGAGGATGTGGTCCATGTGGCTAGCGTGCATACCTACGATCCGCAGAAGAAAACCATGGTGACCGTGGCGGGTTCGGGCGGTGTGTCAAAAGCTGCCAACGAGTTGGAAGGGCGTTTTGCTTTGGCATGGGCGCAAGGCATTTGGGCTGATACCTTGGGCTAAGGCGAGATGAACGCAAAAAAAACCTGTGTAGCGTCGTTGCTGGCGTTGGCTTTGGGCTCCGTGTGGGCCCAGGCCGACCAGGCACGCGCTGAAAAAATTGTCTCTGGCTCGTGTTTTATGTGCCATGGTGAAAATGGTGAGTCGTCGAGCGAGATATTCCCTAAACTCGCGGGACAACACGCCAACTACATTGCCAAGCAGCTTGAAAACTTCAAGACGGGCAAGCGCAAAAGCACCGCCATGGCAGACATGTCAAGGCGCCTGAGCGTTGATGAAATGTTGGCTCTGGGGAAGTATTTCGAAACCAAGAAATCAGAACCAGAAGCAGTTAAAGATCAAGATTTGGCGGGCGTAGGGCGCTATATTTTTAACAGTGGAAATCGGTTCAGTGGCGTACCGGCTTGCGCCAGTTGTCATGGCAAGGATGGCGTGGGTACAGCCAACTTGCCGCGGTTGGCCGGCCAGTATGCCTCTTACATTGAAACCCAACTCAAGCTCTTTGGTCAGCGTGAGCGTACCAATGACAACGCGGTGATGCACTCTATTGTCACCAACATGTCGCCGCTCGAAATGGCTGCAGTAGCCGAGTACATCAGCGGCAAGTAACTGCTTGCCGTCGCCCTCAAGGCACCAGCCGTGCCTGAGCAACGACGCTGGGAATGCCGGTGGATGCAGGTGAGTCAATCAGTCGATCTGCAACCCCAGCGCCCACCCACATGCCTGCCAGGGACAACCATGCGGTTAAGGCAAAAATGGACCCGCCCGTGATGCCTGCCCCCACTGCGCAGCCGCCGGCCAGCATGGCGCCAAAGCCCATCAAAATGGCACCGGCGATATAACGGCGCATGCTGTAGCCGTCTTTGAACCCCTCGAGCAAAAAGTCCTTGCCCACCCAGGCGCCGATAAACGAGCCCAAAAAGACGCCGGGAACCAAGCCAAAGCTGAACCCGATTTCAGGTCCTGGTGCAGCAAGTATGCGCATTAACCATTCGGCCGATGGTCCGCTGAAGGTCAGCCCCTGCACTGGCACCACTTCGAATGAATTTTTGGAAATCATGTAGTTGAAACCCCAGCCGGCAGCCACCGCGAGACCGGTTCCAATGCCGCCTACCCATTTCCAAAAGCCCCAGCCGCTGCGAACCGAGAAAAACAAGCCGGCAAACAGCCAGAGCAAACCAAAAATCAAGCCACCCCAAGGCCCCGTACCAGTGAGTGCCAACAGATTGCGCGCATTGCCTCCATCTACAGTCCACCAACTGCTGATGGTTTCCCTCCAGGGTGACAATACGCCGCCCAGCGCCGCTTGGGCAGTCACTGCAAATATCAAGCCCGAAAGCAGGGCCCGCAAATTTCCGTTGGCAGACAGCACGAGCAAGCGGCTGGCGCAACCGCGCGTCAAGATCATGCCCGCCCCGAACAGCAAGCCGCCCACCAGCGCGCCGGAAATGCTGCCTGTGGCTGATATCTGACGGGTGGCACCGACATCCATATGCCCCGTCAGAATGAGCAACTGAACCCCGACCACTGCGCTGGAAAAGGTCAACAACCAGACTGAGAGTTTTTCGCCGAATTTGCGATGCCAGAATTCCAGTGTGGCTGAGCGCAAACAGAATTTTGAGCGTTGTGCAAAGAATCCAAACAGCGCACCAATCAGGAGGCCACCAGCGGCCAGCACAATTTTTTCACCATAACTTTCGATGATGCCGGCTAAGTTCATTGGGGCTCCAAATAATTAATATTTAGCTTATATTACAAGTATAAGAATAAATCGACTCAGCCTGCTTTGGAGATTTCCTTGAAAAAAATAGTTTGTGCATCGCGCCGCTGCGCCTTGTTATTTGGTCTGCTACTAAGTTGTTTGACAACGGTGCAGGCAGCGGATGCGCCGCCGATGCAATTGCATCAGGTGTCACCCTCTGCCTGGTATGTTCAGGGCCTGTCGGCGCTGGGCTCACCTGAGAATCAAAACTTTATCTCGAACGCGGCTTTCGTTGTCACTCCCGCGGGTGTGGTGGTGGTTGATGCTTTGGGCTCTCCCGCTCTGGCAATGCGCTTGGTCGCCGAGATCAAAAAAGTCACACCCTTGCCCATCACACACGTCTTGGTGACCCATTACCACGCAGACCATATTTACGGATTGCAGGTGTTCAAGGACATGGGCGCAAAAATCTTGGCGCACCGTGCAGCGTTGATTTACCTCAACAGTGAAACGGCACGGCTACGCCTGGAAGCCTCTCGTGTGCAGTTGTTTCCTTGGGTTGACGAGAAAACGCACTTGGTGGAAGCCGATGAGTGGATAGACAGCGACAAAGAGTTTGTCATTGGCGGCGTGCGCTTTCAGGCCAAACCAGTTGGCCCTGCACATACACCGGAAGATTTGGCGTTTTATTTGCCCTCAGAAAAAGTCTTGTTTGTTGGCGACCTGGTGTTCAGAAGCCGGATTCCGTTTGTGGGAGGGGCCGATAGCCGCCACTGGATCACTGCATTGGATCAACTGTTGGCCTTTGACACCCAAGTAATCGTGCCGGGGCATGGTCCTTTTTCGAACGAAGCGCGCAAAGACATGCAGCAAACCCGTGAGTATCTGGTGTACTTGCGCACAACCATGAGTCGGGCCACCCAAGCCATGGAGCCCTTTGATGAAGCCTATAAAAACACTGATTGGAGCCAGTTCGAACATTTGCCGCTGTTTGGTGTGGCGAATCGCATGAACGCTTACAACACTTATTTGTTGCTTGAACACGAGGCGAAATAATGGCGCATTCCCAATTTTTCTTGAGCCGTCGACAATGCTTGGTGGTGGGGGGCGCCGCTAGCCTGATTGGTGTGGGGCAAGCCGCGGGTGTGACGTTGCCGGTGCCAACTTCGTTGACGGATGAATTGGCTGCTGCGCTAAAAAAAGGCAGTCCGTTGCTGGTGATGGTGAGTCTGGAGGGTTGCCCGTTTTGTAAAGTAGCCCGCGAGAACTACTTGGCACCGTTGCTTCGCCAATCCGGTTTGGCGATTGTGCAAATCGACATGCGCAACCGCCAGTTGGTGCAGGACTTCAACGGTACCAGTCAAACGCAGGATCAACTTATCCGTAGCTGGGGAATCAAGGTGGCACCCACGGTGCTGTTTTTTGGACGGGGCGGGGTGGAGGTGGCTGAGCGTCTGGTTGGTGGCTATATCCCGGATTTTTATGGCGCCTACCTGGACGATCGGCTGCGCTTGGCTCGAGCGGCAGTGGCAAATTGAAAAGGAAAACCATGATTCCCACCAAAACTGAATCTGCCTGGCGCGGTACCTCCGACTGCCGCAACTGCGGTATTCGCGACATGGTTCTCTTTGCCGACCTCAACGAGCATGATTTTTTACAAATGCACGCGCCGATTGACGACCTTGAGTTTGCTCATGGTGTGGCTTTGTATGGGGAGGGCAGTCCCGTTCAAGGCATTTTTACATTACGCAGTGGCATGGTGAAGCTGGTGCGCAGCACGCTGGATGGTCGCCCGCGCATTGTGCGGGTATTGCGCTCTGGCGACGTGGTGGGCTTGGAAGCCCTTGCGAGCGGGCACTATGACAGCGATGCGATCGCACTGACGCCTGTCACGGTTTGTCGTATTCCGTTGGAAGTAGTTCAAAAGCTCGCCTCCAACAGCCCACGCCTGCATTCCCAGTTAATGAACAAATGGCAGCGTGCACTCAAGGATGCGGATGACTGGTTGGCAGACCTGAATTTCGGTACGGCGCACCAACGGGTGGCAAATTTGGTGATGAAGATGCGTAGCCCCAATGACCATGATGTGTCAATGCTCTTTTCACGCGAAGACATGGGCGCCATGCTGGACTTGAAGCTTGAGACGGTCAGCCGCGAAATCAGCCGCCTTGTACGCGAAGGGGTCATTGAGCAGCTCGACAAACAAGGGCGCATCTATCGCGTGTGTCTGCCAAACAGCATTCGGCCAGACTAACTCACCTGCGTCGGCGTCAGCCGTTTTCAGGCCAGCGGGTTTGAGATTGGGCGCGTTTTTAGTCAGTTGCGGGTATATCCCAATATGACTATGCAATTATTTAAGACAACATTGATATATGTCAGTAAGTGCTGATTGCATTGATGTCTTTCATTCCGTGCTTCTCAATTCTCAACCTGTTGTATCAAGGAAAAACGTGAATTCTTTAGCCCGCAAACTTTTTTGGCTGCCGTTGCTGGTTGCTGTGTTTTTAACTGGCTGTGGCACCCTTAGCACCATGGGCAAGCTTGAAAGCGGCGCTGGCGCAGAGGCCAGCACCATGTGGGACCGCTGGATTGCGGCTGATGGTGACATTGCCGTGGCCACGACTTGGGAGCGCAAGGTCAAGGCGGGCTTGACGGTTCAGGACATCGAACAGGCTTTTGAGCAAATTTCTGCTGAACGCAATATGAAAGGTGTGGGTGAGTTGCCGCTGTCGAAAGAGTTGGAGGCGCGCACTGGCGTCAAACAAAAGTTTCTCAAGGTGTACTCGTATTGCTCGCCGGCCACCGCACGCCTGATGGTGGATTTCAGTCCTGCGATGGGTGCGTATTTGCCTTGTCGTCTGACCGTGGTGGAGCGGGATGATGGTTTGTGGATTTACACCTTGAACATGGACATGATGGTCAAGATGGGTCGCAAATTGCCATCACCCCTAAAAGAAGAAGCATGGAAAGTTCGAGAAACCATCTATCAAATGATGGACCGGGCCGCCAAGGGTGACTTCTAAGCTGATTTACAGGTAAAAACCGTGACTAAATTCAATTCCAAGAAAACGCTGTGCCACATGGCTGTATCGGCTGCGCTGGTAGCGCCTTTCACAAGCGTCATGGCCACCAATGGCATGCTTATGGAGGGTTATGGTCCGATTTCCACAGGCATGGGTGGTGCATCGCAAGCCATTGACCATGGTAATGCTGGTATGGCTCAAAACCCAGCCACGCTGGGGATGATGGCTGACGGTACCGCGCGCCTGGATGTGGCGATGGGTATCTTGGGGCCAGATGTCAAAAGCAGTACGCCTGGCATGCCCGAGGCCAAATCTGGTGGCACGTCTTACGTGATGCCGGCTTTTGGTTACGTCAAACGCAATGGGGCCTATACCTACGGCATAGGTATGTTTGCGCAAGGCGGGATGGGGACGGAGTACGACGCCGCGTCGTTTTTGACCTTTGGTACGGCCCAGCCGGTTCGCTCGGAACTCGGGGTTGGCAATGTCATTTTTCCATTGACCTATCAAGTGAATCCAGACTTGGCAGTGGGTGCCACTTTGAAATTTCTGTGGGCCTCCCTGGATATGCGGATGGCTGGAACAGTTGGCACTTTGTCGCCTATCGTGACTGGAGGTAGTGGTGCGCTCTACACGGGTATGTACAACGCGGCGATGGCAGGCCAAAACAATGTGCAGGCGCGCGTTGATTTTTCAGATGACAACGACTTCACCGGCGCAGCCAAAGCCACGGGTTTTGGTGCGTCGCTGGGTGCCACCTACAAGATCAACAAAGACGTGATGGTTGGGGCTTCCTATCAGTTCAAGAGCGCGCTGGATGACATGAAGACGTCTGCCAGTGCAGCGAGCATGTCTATGCCAGGAATGACCGATCACGGTCAAATCACGGTGCTTGATTTCCAGATGCCCTCGGTTTTTGCTGTTGGTGCGAGTTGGCAAGTCAGTCCGTCGATGCTGTTCGCAGCAGATTTGAAGTACATCGGATGGATGGATTCCATGAAGGATTTCAAGATGCGCTATGACAGTGCCATGGGCAATGGGTCGGTCAGTTTTCTCTTGCCCCAAAACTGGAAGGACCAGACCGTCCTGAACCTGGGTATGGCTTGGAAGGCCAATGACAAGCTCACTTTGCGTGCGGGTTTGAATCTTGCTGACAATCCAGTACCTGATGGCGATGTTCACCCCTTGTTTCCGGCGATCGTGCGCAACCATGCGACCTTGGGCTTGGGCTACAAACTGTCAGAAGCAGGAGATTTCAATATGTCTGTCGTCATGGCACCAACGGTGTCAGTGACGAACAATACAGGGATTGTTCCGGTAAGCATCTCCCATGCTCAGACAAACTGGCAATTCATGTACAGCCATCGGTTCTGATGTATCTTCTCTGCGCGAACGGCTTATTTGAAGCGCGTCGCGCTATTTCAACTGCAATAGGGGGAACTCCTGCCATGAAGATTATTGTCCTAATTACTTCCATCATCTTGTCGGCAGCAGCGCATGCGCAGCAAGGCGTGCCAGCTTTGTATCAAGGTGCTGACTTGAAGCTCGGTGAAAAACTGATTGCGGACCACAAGTGCACTGCCTGCCACCAGCGCAACATTGGCGGGGACGGCAGCGCAATATATCGTCCTGCTGGCAAAGTCAATTCTTTGGGAGCCTTGCGCGGCATGGTGGAGGCTTGCGATCAACAACTCAATCTGGGGCTGTTTCCTGAAGAAGTGACTTCGATTTCAGCGGTGCTGAATCGAGATTACTACCGTTTCAAGTAAGTGAAAACCCTGATGGCAAAATATGCCGCCATGCGATATATTTACATATCCGCATATATTGATTGACAAGATGAGTGAGCCAGAACTTCCTAAGGTGCCGGCGCCAGCGCTTGAGCGTGCAGCGGAACTATTTGGAGTTTTGTCAACACCTGTGCGCCTGCAGATCATTGGCGCCTTGTGTTGTGGTGAGCAGAATGTGACGTATTTGCTGGGGCAAATTGATGCTTCCCAACCCAATATGTCGAGACATCTGCAGGTGTTGTATCAGGCAGGTGTGTTGGCCAAACGGCGCAGTGGCCAACAGGTTTTTTACCGCATTGCAGATGAATCTGTGGTGCGTGTGTGCAAAGCGGTATGTTTGCCGGCTGAATCTGATCAGCCGACCTTTGTGATTTGAGTTTGGCAGGCCAATGGGCTTGCGATGTGGTGAATGTGATTTGAGGAACGCGTAAAAGGAGTGTTTTGAATGGAACAAAGTATGAACTCAGGCAGGGTCATCAAGGCGCCTGAGAATTTTCTGAATCAAGACGGCATAAAAACCGTTTTTTCAGAAGCTAGAAAAGGGCGACGCGATTTTATTCGCAACGCTTTTGCTGCTGCGGCAGCGGGGGCCGCAGTGCCTGTGGCCATGGCGCAAGGCAATCCGGTACCTGTCGAGGGTGGTGATGCCAACATCTTGAACCTTCCTGCGCACAGCGTGGGCCTGGGTCAAGGGGTGGCACAGAACGATGGTTACGGTAAGCCATCGCAATACGAATCCGGTGTGCAGCGTCGTCAAAGCCCGGGCTTGACGCAAACCACGCAGTCCTCTGTGTCGTTCGCACCCTTGCAATCCCTGTTTGGCATCGTGACGCCAAGTGGTTTGCATTTTGAGCGGCACCACCAGGGCTGGTGGGACATTGACCCCTCCAAGCACCGTTTGATGATCAACGGCATGGTGAAGGCCGCCAAGGTGTTCACGCTGGATGAAATCATGCGTTTGCCGTCGGTATCGCGCTTTCACTTTATCGAGTGTGGCGCCAACACGGCTGTCGATTGGGGCAATGTGGCGGTGCCTACGGTCCAATACACCCATGGCATGGTGTCCTGCAGTGAGTTCACGGGTGTGCCATTGATCACGCTGCTTGAAATGGCAGGTGCTGACCTCAAGAATGGCAAATTCGTGCTGGCTGAAGGCGCTGATGGTTCATCCATGACCCGCACCATCCCGATGAGCTTGATCAAATCGGGCGAGGTTTTTGTGGCGTACGGGCAAAACGGTGAAATGCTGCGTCCGGAAAACGGCTACCCGCTGCGTTTGATCGTACCGGGCATTCAAGGGGTGAGTTGGGTCAAGTATCTGCGCCGTATTGAAGTGGGTGACATGCCTTACGCATCCAAAGACGAGGCGGTTCACTACATTGACCTGATGCCAAGCGGGCAGCATCGTCAGTACTCGGGATTGCAGGAGTGCAAGAGCGTGGTCACTACACCATCTGGTGGACAGGTGTTGCTGGACAAAGGGTTTTACAACGTCACCGGCCTGGCATGGAGTGGCAAGGGCAAGATCAAGAAGGTCGATGTTTCAGTTGATGGTGGTCGAAACTGGCGTACTGCACGGCTGGAATCTCCGGTGTTGTCCAAAGCGTTGACGCGTTTTAATATTGACTGGATCTGGGACGGTAAACCCGCCATCATTCAAAGCCGGGCCACGGATGACACAGGTTTTGTGCAGCCAACCTACAAGCAATTGCGCGCCGTTCGCGGTACGCGTTCGATCTATCACAACAACGCCATTCAGTCGTGGTTGGTACAGGAAAACGGTGAGGTGAAAAATGTTCAGGTTTCGTAAAGCAATACTCGGCATGGCTTTGCTGGCGCTTACAGGTGTTGCAGTTGCCCAGTCATCGGCCAAGTTTTCAGGCCTTGGGCGTGACGCCACACCCAAGGAAGTCGCGGCATGGGACATTGACGTCCGTCCCGATTTCAAGGGCCTGCCTGCGGGGTCAGGAACTGTTGCCAAGGGACAGGACATTTGGGAGGCAAAGTGCGCCAGTTGTCACGGTTTTTTTGGTGAATCTGGTGAATTTTTCAGTCCTTTGATCGGTGGTGTCACACCCAAAGACATGGAAACGGGCCACGTGGCCAACTTGGTCACGCCTGGCTACCCAGGGCGTACCACCTTCATGAAGGTGTCCACCATTTCTACCTTGTGGGACTTCATCAACCGTGCCATGCCTTGGACCGCGCCCAAGACCTTGAAGACCGATGAGGTTTACTCGGTATTGGCGTTCATGCTGAACATCGGTGGCATCGTGCCTGAGAACTTCACCTTGAATGAGAAGACCATTCGTGATGTGCAGGCGCGCATGCCCAACCGCAATGGCATGACGACAGACCACACGCTGTGGCCTGGCAAGGAGTTTGGAGGTGCCAAGAAGCCCGACACGCAAAACGTGGCCTGCATGAAAGATTGCACACCCGAGCCCAAGCTGGCGTCGTTCCTGCCTGATTTTGCCCGCAACGCGCACGGTAATCTGGCAGAGCAGAACCGTATGGTGGGTGCACAGCACGGTGCTGACACCACCCAGCCCGAGCCCAAAGTGGGCGAGAAAGCTGCCGCACCAGTTGCTCCCAAGCCTCAAGCAGAAACACCTGCCACTGGTGCAGATGCGAGCAAGCCAGATGCCAAAAAAGCAGTCGCTTTGATGCAAAAAAATGGTTGTCTGGTGTGCCACGGCATGACCAACAAAATTGTTGGACCCGCCTACACCGATGTGGCTAAAAAGTATGCTGGCCAAGCTGACTATTTGGCCAACAAGATCAAGGTGGGCGGTGTTGGCGTCTGGGGTCCTATCCCCATGCCAGCCCAGACTTTGAGTGCTGCAGATGCCAAGACCATCGCGGTTTGGCTGGCGGCTGGCGCCGGCAATTAAAGCCTGTCCAAAAACTATTTCTTTTCGCATGAACTTAACCAAGGAGCTACCCATGCAAACACGTCGCGAGACACTCAAACACAGCGCCATCGTGGCAGGCCTGCTGGCCACCACCGGGCTGTTTCCCCAATACGCCTTCGCCTACAACAAAGGCGCCTTTGAAGCCAAATCAGTGGCTGACGCCATCAAAGCCCTGGGCGCTGGCGCCCCGGTTGAAAGCAAAGACGTCACCATTGGCGGCCCCGACATCGCAGAAAACGGTGCTGTGGTCCCCTTGACTGCCAGCACCACCCTGGCCGGCGTCAAACACATCCTGCTCCTGGTCGAGAAAAACCCGTCCGCTCTGGTGGCCCAATTCAACGTCACCGACAGCGTCGAGCCCAACTTTGCCACCCGCTCCAAAATGGGCCAATCGTCTGATGTTTACGCCGTGGCCATCATGAACGACGGCAAGGCATTTTTTGCCAAAAAAGAAGTCAAAGTGACCCTGGGCGGTTGCGGCGGTTAAGGCTGAGCACATTCAGCACCCACTAATTTATTGAATACAGGAGTTTCCAAATGGCAGATCCAATGCGCATTCGCGCCCAAATAGCCGGCGACAAAGCCACCGTCCGCGTCCTGATGAGCCACGAGATGGAATCAGGCCAGCGCAAAGACGCCGCGGGCAAACTCGTCCCCGCCATGCACATCACCGAAGTCAGCGCCAGCCACAACGGCAAAGTCGTCCTGACCGCCGACTGGGGCTCAGCGGTCTCCAAAAACCCCTTCCTGCAGTTCACCGTCAAAGGCGCCAAAGCGGGCGACAAAATTGCCGTGACCTGGAAAGACACCAAAGGCGACACCCGCACCGACGAAGCCACCGCGGCCTAAGGCCCAGGCCGCCACGGTCATGCAAAAGGGTGAGCCTTGCACTCACCCTTTTTTCTTAAACGATGCCATCCTACGTTGAGGAGACAAAAGCCATGAAAAAAATAATGTCGTTGCTGGTGCTTGGAAGTTTGGCCATGGCCAGCGCCCATGCCCAGAAATCTGCCGCCGTCCAATCGATCGAAGAGTACCGCGCCATGCTGGCCGACGGCAACCCCGCCGAACTGTTTGAAGCCAAGGGCGAAGACCTCTGGAAACAAAAACGCGGCCCCAAAGCCGCC
Organism: Burkholderiales bacterium; assembly: GCA_038207945.1. Taxonomy (GTDB): domain Bacteria; phylum Pseudomonadota; class Gammaproteobacteria; order Burkholderiales; family Burkholderiaceae_C; genus Rhodoferax. Next base: position 479 of record JBBQZG010000096.1, on the reverse strand, counting down.
TCGCTCGAAAAATGTGACCTGGGCCAGGGCCCTGGCGTGGTCAAAGGCGTCTTTGTCACCCTGCCGCGCTACTTTGCCGACACCAACAAGGTGCAAGACCTGGAGTCTCGCCTGCTCACCTGCATGGACACCCTGCAAGGCCTCAACGTGGCCGAGATCGCCAAGACGCCCTTTGGCAAAGGCGAACAAAACAACCTCACCGCGCTGGCCACCTGGATTGCCGCCGAGTCGCGTGACATGAAATTCAACCTGCCCCAGGCCCACGCCCAGGAGCAAGTGGCCTATGAAGTCGGCAAACGCCTGTTCTTCCAGCGCGGCGGCCCGCATGACTTCTCCTGTGCCTCCTGCCACGGTGCTGACAACTGGCGCATTCGCCTGCAAGACCTGCCCAACCTGACCAAGAACCCGGGTGACGGCGTCGGCTTTGCCGCCTGGCCGGCCTACCGCGTCTCCAACGGCCAGATGTGGGGCATGCAACA
>JBBQZG010000095.1:0-12684 GCA_038207945.1 Burkholderiales bacterium | reverse complement strand
CATTAGTCGGTTCACTCCCTACAGGGAAGTACGTCGAATCCTGCTTGCACGTTCTCCGGCGCAACTGAGCGTCAATCGGCTTGAGTTTGGTGCGAAAGCACGTCAACCAAGTGCGGATAAATCGTGAATAGCTTTGAATAGTTTTTTATGAACAGTCAATCCGTGCGAATGATGACACCCAGTTGGCGCAAATAAGTCGCTACTTCAGGCCGCAGTGCGCCCATGCTCCGCGCCTTGTCAGCCAATTCGCCAGCCGCAGCGGTTTGCCCCTGGGCCGCCAGAGAGACGGCTGCGCCCAGCATCCAGCGCGCCTCGTCTGGGCGCAAAGCCATTGCCTTCTGATAACTTTGTGTTGCCTCGGCATGCTGCCCAAGCCGCTGCGCCGCATTGCCGCGCATCGCCCACACATCGGCGACTTGCGTCAATTGCGGCTCCAGGCGCTTCAACAGCGCCAACGCCTGGCCCACCTGTCCATCAGCCAGCTGCATGCGCGCCAGTTCACGCGCCAAACTGGCTAACGCCGACTGACCTGTCACCGGTGCGCCAGAAACCGTTGAACTCTCAACCCGACTCAGTGCCTGGCTCAGCAATTCAATGGCTGCCATGTGGGAGCCCGCGTTCCATAAACTTTGGGCCTGCGCCAGGGCATCCAGCGCCAAGGGTCGCGGCACAGCGGCCGGGGCGGTCACTAGAGGTGGCGCAGCCACTTTTCGTGACGAAGGCAAGCGCATGAGCGAACTTTCCATGCGCAGGATTTCGGTTGCGGTGTCTGGCACCCCAACCGCAATCGGTACTTCAACACGCGGCAGCAGCTTGGGCACCGGTACGGGCGCTGCCACAGACTTGGCTTTGACCGTCTTTGCGACTACTTGGGGTGCAGCAACCTCGGGCGCTGGCGCCTTTGAAACCGCTGGCGCCACGACAGGGGCAGAAGCGGGCTCCGACACCACTGCTGCCGGGGGCTTGGCCGACCCCGAGTCAGCAGGAGCAACGGCCAGCGGGGCAACTGCCTTGGCTGTTGACAACGGTGGCGCCACCTGCAGCCCTGCAGTTTGTACCGGCAGTGTTGCGCTGCGTTGACCCGACTGCTGGTACCACCACCCGCCAGCCACCACCGCCACCAGCAGCGCTGCGACCCACACCGTGCGTTGGCGCGTCGCGTGATGCGACTGTTGTTGTAACGCTTGAACTGGCAGCGTGCCAAGCATTGCTCGCCCGCCTGGTATCGCCGCGCGTGTACCGCTTGGCTGACCCGCATGGCGCTGATCCAGGTCGCGCAACATTTTGTTGATCACACTCACAAAAATTCTCCGTTGCCGTTATCGCGAAATCTGTTGGTGCGTGCGCCTGGTTGCATCAATTTGCCCCACCAACGCCGCCAGCGCGGCGGTGCGCGTTGTATGACTGGCGTGTCAGCCGCAGCCAAGCGCACATGGCGCACATTGACACGGTGCGTGTTCTCGCCATAGGCCAGCATCAAGCACTTGTGTGCCAGCACATTCACCAACCGGGGCACTCCCGCGCTGAAGGTAGCAATGGCACCTGCGGCGGCCGGCTCAAACACCTGCGTATCTGTGGCCTCATTGAGCGCCGCTGTGGCCAAACGGTGCACCAGGTAAGCTTCTACCCGCCCGGGTTGCATGGGTCCCAAATACTCACTGAAAGTGATGCGTTGCAACAGCTGGCGGATTTCAGGTCGCTGCAGCTTGTCGTCCAACTCAGGCTGGCCCAGCAACACCAGTTGCAACAGCTTGCGCTTTTCGGTTTCCAGGTTGGACAGCAATCGCAGGCTCTCCACTGTCCGCACTGGAATGGCTTGTGCCTCGTCAATACACACCACCACCGCGCGGCCTTCTCGTGCATGTGCCAGCAGGCAATCATGCAAAGCCGTAAGCACCTGGTGCCGGTTGGCGTCCGCTGCCACCGCCACCCCAAGCTCATGGCTGAGCGACTGCAGCAAGTCATCAGGCCCCATGTCAGGGTTGGGAATGTAGGCAGTGACACACTCTCCTTGCAAGGTTTTGAGCAATTGGCGGCACAGCACGGTTTTGCCACAACCGACTTCACCAACGATTTTCAGAAAACCCTCACCGCTGCGCAGCGCCACCAGCAGCATGTTCAACGCTGCCTGTGCCCCCTCATGCGGGTAATAAAAGGCACTGTCAGGCGTGATGGAAAACGGCGCCTCACGCAAGGCAAAGTGCCGCAAATACATCACTGCGCCGTGTTTTTGGAGCGCGCGCTGTCGACGCTGCCATCAATGCGAATGACCCGAGCACGCACCGCGTCCATGTCGTCCAGTGCGTCACGGGTTCGACGGGTTTGCGCCTCCCAGTCTTGCTCGTTACGAATGATGGAAGGTTTGATCAACACCACCACTTCTTTCTTGCGGCCCGTATTGGCTTTGTTTCCCAACAGGTTGGAGAAAAAACCCAGGTCACTGGTCCCGGGCAAGCCCGACGACTTGCGGTTGGATTCGATCTGCATCAGGCCACCAATGGCCACGATGTTGCCGTCCTGTATGCGCACCAACGTGTCGGTTTCATTCATGCTGCTCGAAGCGATTGGCAAGGTGTAATTGCCTGCACTGCCCAGGTCAATCTGCTTGGTCTTCTCGGTCACCGTGGTGACTGAAGGATGCACGTGCAGCATGATCCTGTTACCTGCATCAATTTGTGGCGTCACATCCAGAGAAATACCGGAAAAGAACGGCGTCAAGGTGATGGAAGGCATGGTGGTGGTGCCCGTTGAACTTGTCGTTGTGCTGGAATTGGTACCACCCGACACATTGGTCACAAAAAAGTCTTCTGCACCCACTTTCAATACGGCCTTCTGGTTGTTCAAGGTGGCAATGCGTGGACTCGACAAAATCTGCACATCACCCTGGGTTTCCAGGAAACCCAACACCGCCTGGAACCCTTCGTTGGCAAAAGCCAGCCCAAACAACCCCGCGCCTGTCGCGGGCAACGACACGCTGTCAACCAACAACGCCGCACCGGTGGTGGCAATACTTGGCAGCCCCGGTTGAGACCCGTTGACCAACCTGTTGTCCAGCGTGTTGCCACTCAGCACACCCATGCCACTCACATAGGAACCTCTGCTTTTGAGCGCCGACCAGTCAATACCACTCTGGTAACCATCACGCAGCTCGACTTCGACAATTTTGGCCTCCAGCATCACTTGCCGCTCAATGGCAATCTGCGCTGCCTTGAGAAATTTGTCCACCTGACGAAGTTCCTCGGGCATGGCACGCACCGCCATGATGCCGGCCTGCGGGCTGATCACCACGCTGCGGCCCTGCCCTGTGCCTACCAAGCCCTGTGCGGCCGCGGCCAGCTCAGCCCAAAAGTCTGTCTTGGACGTGGTGGTGACGCGACTGCCTTCATTGGATTGCGCACTGCCCGATGTGGTCGACGAGGCGCTTGAGCCTGCAGTGCTGCTTCCTGCTGATTGCAATGCCGCACCAGGGGCCACCCGCAATTCGCTGTTGCCGACGCGTTGCGAGTGCGGGTAGTTCACGGTAAAAATCCGGGTTTGCAAGGTCGGTGCATAGATGGTGATGCGACGGCCTTCCATTTTGAAGTCATAGCCATACACATCGCGGATGGCTTCCAGCGCCTCAGCCACAGTGACGCCGCGAAGTGTCACCGACAGCGTGCCGGCCACATCCGGGTGCATCAGCATGCTGTAGCGGGTGTCGGCTACGATGGCCAGGAAAACCTCACGCGCCTGCGCGTTGTTCACCAACAAATCCAGCCGTGGCTCAGGGGCAGAGGGTTGGGCCAGCGGCACAGGTTCAGCCAGTGCCTCGCTGATCCGCGCTGGCACCTGCACTGCGGCTTTCACGGGCGCAGGGGGTGGCAATTCAGCCCGAATGGCCTGACCCACATCAGGCGTGCGCAAGGGCCGGTCGGCTGAGCAGCCCGCCAGCAGCCCGACGCCGAGGCACACAACGGCCAACGCAAAATGCGGCCCGCAAGATGGCGCCATTGTGCGACCTCGGCTTACCACAGGCTCAAACAGGGTGAGCACTTTTTGAGTCATTGATGAAGACCTCACGGTTTTGGCAAAGCCACCTCACGGGCGGCCTTGACGGGATGATGAACGGTAGGGGTTGCAACACTGGCGCGGCGTTCAATGCCGCCAAACACCTGGACTTTGCGAAGCACGCCATCCTCGCGCAGCCACACCTCGGTTTCGGTGATGCGCTCAATGCGGGCAAGTCCTACCTTTTGACCTCTGGCGTACAAACGTGTGCCCACCACCAGATGCGGCACGCCTTTGCGCACGATCACCGCGACTGAACCTGACTGAACTGCTGCTGGCTGGCCAGCCTCGTTAAGTCCAGTGGCGGCCACAACAGGCGGCGGCTGGGTCGGATCACGCAGCGTTTGCGCCCCAGCCATGGCACTCGTCAGCCAAATCAGTGCCAAACAGACAAACCTACGATGCCGGTCCATTTGATTGATCCTTGCCCAACGCATCATGGTGCAACCTCTGCCAACAGAAAAAGTTGCAGGGTGAGCTCGGGAGCCCCTTTGTCGCTTTCGAGATGCATGACACCCCAGCGCATGTGCGGCATGACGGCCTCAAGGCTGCGCACAAACCGAATCAGGTCCGGATAAGCGCCAGCCACCGTGATGGCCAAGCCTTGCCGCGTCAAGCCCTCAGGCAAACCCGCCGCATCGGGGTTACCGGGGCCAGCCGCTTCTGCTGCCAAAGCGGTCGTTTTCACCAGTGTCAAACCCGGTTGACGACGCAGCAAATGCGTCAATGCGTCGACCAAAGGCGTCGCCTGTGCAGCCGGCAAAAGCGCTTGCACTGCCAGGTTAGTCTGATCAATTTGCGCACGCAATTGCTGCAATTCATCCGCCACACTTTTCGCTGGACCACTGGGCTGAGCCGTGGTTTTCAGTACCTCACGCAAACGCTGCAGTTCCGCCGCCTGCTTGTCAATGCGCACCACCAACTGACTGTGCGCCGTTTTTGCCGGTGACAGCCACAACACATCAAACAACGCACCGCTGCACAGCAAAATGGACACGAACAGGAAGATGCGCTCGCGCAAGCTCAACGCATCCAGCCGCACAATCAATGTTTGCAATTGCTTCTTCATGGTTTGGTCTTGGCAGTTGCGACTTGCGGCGCCATGCTGCTGAGCAGGGCATAAGACCAGATCGCCGGCAATGGTGGCTTGGCTGCCTGGCTTGAGGCCTGAACTGGCGATGCCGTCATGGCCGGTGGCCGCACCACCTGCCCAACGGTTACTGCACCAGGCAGCATCGTGTCGGGCTTGACGTTGTCCACCTTGACCGTACTGAGCGCCTGTCCTTTAAGCAATGGGCTGTCAGCCAGGCGATTCACCCAAGTGGTCAGCACTGCGGGCTCCAGCGTGTACCCGGCCACCTCAAGCGTGCGTTCATCGGCCGTGATCTGGGTGACCCAGGCGGCTGACGGGATGGTCTGCGCCACCAACTGCAAACGCGCTGCATGGCCAAAACCAGGTTGAATATGGCCCTGCTGCAAGGCAGCCAGTACCTTTTCACGCTGAGCCAAGTGCGCCCGGCGTTGGGTGAGCTCCTGCTCCGCCGCAGTTTGACCAGGGGCCACGGCGCCCTGGCTTCTCGCCAGCGCGGCACGCAAGCCATCAAGCTCTTGCGTTTGGGTGGCCAGCGTGAGCTTGAGACTGGCGCTGGCCTGGTTCAAATTCCAGACCCACACAGCCCCCAGAGCGCCGCCCACAATCAGCAAGATGGCCAGAGCCTGCGCCAGGGTTTGCGCCGTGAACGAACTCTTTTGCTTGCGCAAAATGGGAAGACAAAGATTGACTTGCTGTGCCATGGTGATGCAGTGTCCGCGCGCTGCGCGCTACGACTTGACGCCCTCTGTTCGCAACAGCACGCCCAGCAACGGCAGGCATTGGGCTTGCTGGGCCACAGGTGCGGCCTCAAAACCGGGGAACAGGGCACCCACGTCGAACGGACTCACGGGCTGCCCCAATTGCTGCGTCAACCATTGCGCCAGCTCAGTCGTGCGGTCGCCTGCATACACCAGCAGCCTGCTGAGCGGCAGGCTGGACCAGGTGCGATCCCACACGTCCAAAGAGCGCTGCACCTCCACCACCAGGCGCTGAGCTCTTTCGTCATCGTCACGCGACACGCCATTGAGCGCGGCCTGTGGCACCTGCTCAGCACCAAAGCCATCGTCAAAAGTGACCGCGCCGGTGCTGTACGAAGGCACATACTCTTCCACCGGGGTAAAGCCATCGACCGGCGCGGCCAACGCCACACCTTGTCCCCAGACCGCAGTTAGAAAACCTTCTGGCACATCGAAGCGGCGAGTGTAAAAAAGCTCGTCATTGGCGCTGATGGTCAAGAGCGCCTGCTGGCCCGGTACCAACACCAGTGCCGCGTTGGCGCGCTCAGGCTGGCCATCTCGCTGCGCCAGCGCACTTTGCAGGTTGCGTTGCGCCATTTCCTGCACATCGATGACTGACACCGGGCAGTCCATGGCCGCGCCCAGATCCAGCACAGACCGGACCACCGTGTTGGGCGCCGCCACCACAAAGGAATGCATGGTGCCGCCTTGGCGCGCGGCATCACCTACACGCACCACATCAATAGTGACATCGTCCACATGGATTTGCAGCATCTCACGAATTTGGTAACGCGCGGCAGAGCGCAGCTCTTCAGGCGGCACCGCCGGAGTGTCAATTTGCAAAAACTGGTACTGGCTACTCGTCAACATGACGATAGCATCCACACCCTTGAGCCCCAAGCCCTGCAAGCGCTGGACGAAAGTGGCCCGGCTGTCGGTGCCTTGGCGCTCTACACCGAGTCTGAGCACAGCGCAGGAGCCATCGGCTTGACGACGTGCCAGCACATACGTGAGCGTCTGATCTGACCAGGAACACACCAGCTGGTCGCCTGAAATATTGCGCTGCCAGGGCCAACGCATGGTCAGGCCAACTCCCGCCTGAAAGGCGCTGTCAACTGAGGCAGGATGTTCATCATGGTTAGAGAATACAAGAAGATATATGCTCTCATTTTAGTAGCTAATCAGGCAAATAAAATGAGGACTAACCCCATAAATTCTATAAATAAGCGCGTTCAATAGTTTTCCCGGCGATAGATCAGGGGTGACTTGTAAATGCCAAACGTGGCGCGGGCGTCCACATTAGGCCCAAACCAAGGCATGTTGGCTGCGCTGGCGGCAGACTGCGTGGCACTCACACAGGTATTGCCCGCGGCTGTGGCACTGACATTAATGGCCAGATCCACACTACCCGCGTTGCCAACCCCAGGCTTGGTCAATACCAGACCCGTGCCAGGGAACTTGCCAGCCACCAGCGCCACATTGCCTACGGGTGACAGCTGTGTCTCGCAGGCGTTGAGTTGCTTGAGGTAATTGTCCATGGTGATGCTGGCCATCGGCAGCACAGTACAGCTGTCAGCTGCATTGGTCACGTAGTAACTACCCGCCCAGTATTGCGCCTCAAGCGGCACGGGCAGCGCCAGCAACTCGGAGCCATAGGCGTTTTGCAGGCGCAGGCGGCCACTGCGAATCGCGGCGCTTCCCTCGATGAATCCGGAAGACGCGGCTTCTCCATCACTGGCCCGCAGCGTCAAAGTCAACGGGACCGTTTTGGGTACAGTGAATGTGTAAACCGGATTCTTCGTGGCGGTACCCGCCGCAAAAGCGGCAGCACCAACTGTATTCCCTGTGAAAGCGCCAGCCCCAGAGCCGCTGCCGTCGGTTAAAGTCACCAACCGCGCAAAGGCACCTGCATAGTTCGGTGTCACTGCCGCTGGCGTGGCACCGTCCATCGCTTTCACCGTGACAGTGGTGATCGGTTGTCCTGAATAGGTGAAAGTGCCACAACCCTGTGTGGTGGTGATGGTGTTGAAACTCCGCGGAGAGAACCGGCCCAACACTGCACTTCGACCAGTGACAGCTTGCAGCAGGTAGTTCGCTGAGGCCGAAATACGCAAAGCTCCGGATTGCGTCCAGGCTTGAGTACCCAGCGTTGCGGTCCCTGCAGCCAAAGTGGCGCTGGTAATGCCCGGCGTACCTGCACTACCCCCCATGGGCGCGGCCAACACCGCTGCAAGAGAAACAGATCCTGAATAACTTGGCGCGACCGGGTTGTCCGTCAGATCCGTATCAGCATTCACAGTCCACAGCGCAGCCGTGACAGTAGACGAAAAAATATCGCCAGCCGAGGCCACTCGCGAACCACCTCCGGCTGCCACATCGCAGGCCATAGAAAACCCGCCAGCACAGTCGGTTTGCGTAAGCGCCGACGCCTTGACTGCTGCGGCAGCCACGCCATAACCCACTGGAACAGCAATGACAGGCGCCGTTCCCTGCAAAGACAACGCAGGCGTGATGCTGGACGCAGTTTTGTTCAAGGTCACATTCAGATTGAACTGGCCAGTGTCCATGTGTTTCAGCCAAAGGGTGGTGGTCGCCGTTGCGTCAAAAGCTAAACCAGTCACATTGTCAGAAACTGGCAACAGCAAAGGTGTTGCCGCATAGCTGCCGGCCAAAGCATTGGCGACCCGCGGCGGTCCACCCACCGTGACCGAAGCTGATGTTGAAGTGGCAGCAAAACTGGCTGGGGTTACAGGGGCACTCCAAACCTTCAGGCCAGCTCCGGCAAGATTTTGAACCGGCACGCATGCCGCCCCTGGCGTTGGCCCCGAAGACTGCACCGCCTGCACCGACACGGCAGTCGGCTGGCCCCCAAGGATCACACCTGTATTTGGAACCGTTACAAGCAAACCATCGTTGACTGACGTCCAATTGCATGAACTTCCATTGCCTTTGCATTGGGTTGGATTGGGTATGGCAACGGGTTGACCGGTGCCAGTTGCATTCATGGTCGCTGTACCCACCGCTGCATAAAAATTCCTGCTGGCCGAAGACTGGCCATTGCCAATGACAATTGAGTTGCCACCTGCCGCCAGATCCCAGACAACCGCCACGCCAGTGGACGACAGCGTTGCAACAAGACCGGATGTGTAAAGCGTGGAACATGCCGCATTGGCACAGGCCACCACTTTCATGGCACCAGGACCACAGGCGATGCCAGACCAGGTGGCTGGCTGCAATTCAAGGTGGTCAATGACGAACGTTGAGCAAGGATGCGTCGCGCTGCTAGCACCGAGCACCTGCCCCTGGTTCATTTCAAAATTGAAGAAACGCACTTCATCAACGGTACCGTTGGCCGAATTGACGCTGCCTTTGGTGCCTGCAAAACCCGACGGGCTGTCCCCGATGTGAATGAAATCGAGCGACCCTGTGACGTTGCCGGCACTGGAAAATACAGATGTGACCGGCGCAGCGCCATTGACGAAAATCTGCAAATGGTCACTATTGACTGCAGGCGCAGCATTGAAATTCCACGAAATTGCGATGTGCACCCAGGTATTGGCCGCAAATGCCTGGGCCGGGGTTTCGACAGACCTGACGACCCCTGTGCTGTCGGTCACTTCAAAAAAAAGCGTTCCAGTCGCTGTTTTGGTCAGTGCAAACCACTGCCCACTCACCTGCGTGGCATCAATCAGTTGCGCCGCCTGGGCGCCACCGCCAGTCCACGCCAGGTTGGCGTTGTACCACAGCATCAAGGTCCCTTGGCCGGTCATGTTGACGCCAGCGCCAGACAGTTTGACACCCGTCTTGATCGCGTCGACGGTAGCCGCCGTCATATTGGACGGAATGGACGCACCGCGACAAACCTTGCCCACACTGGTTTCCTGAGCTGAACCGATGGCCGTGCCTGGTCGGACATTGCCCGTGATGGCGTCGGTGACCTGGCCGGCAACACCGGGAGACCAGGCACCCTCCTCAAACCCATACTCTGCCAAGGGGTTGGCGGACGGTATGTAAAAAAGAATGGCGGTGTTGGGTGGCGGTTCGGTTGACGCGCCAAAAGTCAGCACACTGTAGTCGCTCGTGCTGAGCTGCCAGCCAATCTGGGCTAATCCGGTGCCGCCGTGAACAATGTTCAGGTATTGGTAAACGAAAGTGCCATCCTCGTTGAGGATGATCTGAAAATCAAATGAGCCGCTGGTATTGCTGTTGCTCACCCACTCCGGAACGCTCTTCCATGTCACCACAAACTGCCGGTTTGGCGTCGTGCCAAGGCTTGCATAACTGATAAAGCAGGTTGCGTTACTGACGCAGCTGGTTTTGGAGCCGGCGGTCGGGTAATTTGGCTTGTCTACCAGAGTGGTCGGATCCAGATCAACACCGAACGCTTTCATGGTGTTGTTCATGGTCGCAACCGGGTACAAGTAGGTATACCTTTGTGGTGGACCAATTGTTTGTGTTCCTGCACCACAGGTGCTGTTGGCAAACTGCAGGCGGCCATTCGTCTCAATTCGGAGCGAGTTGTAGCTCGTCACACCGTAGAGAAAGTTGAACCCTATGGGAATCAAGTCGCTGATGGTGTCGTCAAGTACTGGCGGTGTCGTCCCACATTTATTGAATTTATAGGGGGTTGTTAGGTAGCCCACCTTGGCATGCGTCGCCGGATCAATCCAGTTGAATGTGGTGGACGCATTGGTGTAGGTTGCCGCCGTCGCGACGGTGCTAAAAAATAGGGTTACCAGAGCTGCTATGAATCGCCATATGGCCCGCTGCCTATTTTTTGATGTTGCTACCGAGACGGCAATTGAAGCGAAACTCATGGTTACGGTTGCTCCAGAGAAACAGACACACTGCGTTCAATGTAGCCAACATCACCTGGGGTGCCACCGAACTTGGCAGTCGACGTCAGATAAAAAATAGTTCTGACCACGCCGGCCTCGTTATAGGCTTGCGACGTACACCCAACGGTCAACGCAAAGCCATCGACCACGGCGGGCGTCGCTGCGACAGGACAGGTTGCCAGTGGCATCACAGCGGGCGATACTGGCGCGGTGGCAAGCACGCCAGCAATTCCCCACTCCAGCCCAGCCCGCGCTGCCCAATATGCCCGGGAGCCCTGAATATCTTGCGCCGAAGTCAACTGCTGGGTGTTGGAAAACGTCAGCATAAATGCACCCAAGGCCGCCAGTACCACCACCAGAAAGATGGCCGCAATGGCGGCAAAGCCCCTCTGGAATCGGTGAACGCGTGTCATGGCGTGTTGTCCACATGCACCTCGTGGTACAAGCTCACGGTTTCGGCACTGTCGGTGAATTTGATGGTGAGTTGCACCAGTGCATTGCGCTGCAGGTCGGAGCCGTTGTAAACAAAAGTGCAGGAACTCACCTTGTCGGCCAACACCGACCCGGTGCTAGGACAGGCGCTGGTGAACGTGCTGCTGGCCGTGCGGTAAAGCTTGCCACCGCTGCACACGTAGGCCACTACCTTCTCGTCTTTTGGAACCACGTGAAAACGATGGCTGCCTGAAGCCAGCGGAACAAGTTTGCTATCGATGGTGATTTTGGTTTCAACCCCATCCACCGGCGCGCCAGACACCCTGGAAGTGTTGTCCTGGTTGTAGGCATCGGCACCCGTGATGCCCAGGTTGTAAACGGCAATCACGTCGTCCTGAACAATACGCTGATTGGCAGGAAGCGCGTTGTTACTTCCCAACATGTTGAACGTGCTGTCTGCAGCCGCAAAGTTCAAGCTGGTGCCATCTCCCGCCACAGTCTCTTCCGCGCGGTAGCGCCCACCCGCTTTTGTTGGAATGAACTCAACACACTGGCTGTTGGGCACGCGCAGGCTGTTGGGCAGCGCCTTGCGGATGTCGCGCGCCATGCGCCGCACCGTGGTGTCTGCCATGTCGGTCAACGCTGCCCGGCGGGCGCTGTCAAAGTAGGCGTCAATCGGGCTCTTCATGAACACCGCCACCATGCCGCCAATGACACCCATGATGACGATGACCATGATCAGCTCGACCATGGTGAATCCGCGTTGCAAACGTGTGGCGTGCATGGCTAGTAATTGGTCCGGTAGCCGGTCATGCTGAGCACGTCAGTGCCATGGGTGATGGTCACGGTGACTTTTTTGGCCGCAAGTCCCAGCGTGGTGGCGTCGTCCACCACAGCGATGCCAATCACGTAGCTTGCCAGCTCAGCCGGTAAATCAGTGAAGTCAGCGTTGGTTTTGGCGTTGTAATCGTCCACATTGTCCCAGTTTGAGCGATCGGTTTCTCCGGCATTAGTGCCATCAGGATCAGCATAGCTCTTGAGCAAAACTTCTTCCAGAATCGAGTCTGCCAGCGCCATCGCCTGCTTGCGCACCATCGGGTCGGCACTGGACTTGACCACCGAGTTCATCACCGACAGGATGCCTGCCAGCCCGGCACTCACCACCACAATGAAGATGATGAGTTCGATCAGGGTAAAACCCCTCTGGCGGCGCTCAGTCGTGCACATAACCGGTGTCGGCCTCAACCGTGATGTTGGTGCTGTTATCGACAGTGATCGTGATCGCAGTGGTTTGATTGGTGCTGCCCAGGGCGGTGTAGGCAAAGTTCGAAGGAACGCCCGCCAGCCCGGTGCCGCCACGCGGCGCATTGGGAGGTGCCAGTGGCGCATCGCAGGTGCCATCAGGCGGCGTGTGGGTGTCCATGGTGAGCATGATGCCGGTATTGTTCAGTGCCACACACACGGTGCGCCGCTGAGCAATGGCCGTTTTTTGTGCGTAGCGCAGCAGTGACAAGGTTTCATCGTGAAAACCCCGTGC
>JBBQZG010000094.1:0-12896 GCA_038207945.1 Burkholderiales bacterium | reverse complement strand
AGGCATCATTGCCAAAATGAGCGCCCTCAAAGCCAAAGGCGTGGGCTTCTCGCTGGACGACTTTGGCACCGGCTACTCGTCGCTGGCCTACCTGAAACGCCTGCCGCTGAACCAGCTCAAGATTGACCAGGGCTTTGTGCGTAACATCGTCACCGACCCGAATGACGCCGCCATTGCCAAGATGGTGGTGGCGCTGGCCGAGAGCATGGGCCTGTCGGTGATTGCCGAAGGGGTCGAGCTGCAAGCCCAGGCCGATTTCCTGGCGCACCTGGGTTGTCAGGCCTACCAGGGTTATTTGTTCAGCCGGCCGTTGCCGATCGCCGCCTTTGAGGCTTTTTCAGCAGGTCAGACTGCGTTGTAAATCGCTATCAAATATAGAGCTGCTTGCGCTTATAAACTAAGGGCTTGATGCCTTTTTTGCTTAAAAAATCGCAAAGAGCAGGGCGTGTGGCTGCCCGCTAAGCGGGCCGCGCAAACCCGGCTTCAGCCCAGGCCACCGCGCTGCTGCGGTCGAGTTTGAACGAGGGGGCCACGCGCACCTCGGCCAACACCTCGTCACCTTCGTCTTTGGCGCTGAGTGTGGCGTAGGGGTTGTCCTCATCGGGCGTGATGTCCAGGCACACCGTGATGCGGGCATCGCTATGCGCCACGGTGATGCTTTGGTGCAGCGAGGCGTGCAACTGCTGCTCGCTGCGGCGGACAAACTCTGTGGCGGTTTTCACCAGCGTGTGAAAGGCGTTGACATCAAGCGGCTTGGGGTTCTTTTTGTCGCGCCCCATGGTCCACGGCCCGATCAACGCGGGCTCGGACTGGCCATCGCGGGTCATGGCCACGGCCCAGCCGTCGTCGTCTTCGTTTTTGATGACCTGGGCGGTCCAGCCGTCATCGCGCCACAGGCGGGGCTCTTGGGTCTTGGGGAATAAATCGGTCAAAGTCAGGCACTCGTTGGCGGCAAATGCCAATTATCAGGTGCTTTATTAGCCGCAGGAATTGGTTTGGATTTGGATTGATCGAAGCCCCGGCTGCTGCACTAAAACGGTGCTGTGGGATAACATCCGAGCACCAGGGTAAACCCTTGGTCTGACGCCTTTTCTCTTGAAAACCTGAGTTCTAACCATGCAAATAAATTCTTTTCCTTGTGTTTCACTCCGGCTCACCGCTGCTGCTGCGCTCAGTCTGACGGCCGCCCTGAGCTTTGCCCAGGACGCGCAAACGGTGCGCATCGCCCACGCTGGCCCCACCTCGGGTGGCATTGCCCACATTGGCAAAGACACCGAAAACGGCGTGCGCATGGCCATTGACGACCTGAACGCACAGTCGTTGGTCATTGGTGGTAAGAGAATCAAGTTCGAGATCGCCGCTGAGGATGACTCGGGTGACCCGCGCCAGGCCACCAGTGTGGCGCAAAAGCTGTGCGACGCCAAGGTGGCGGGCGTGGTGGGTCACCTGCAGTCGGGCACCACCATTCCGGCGTCCAGCGTGTACAACAAATGCGGCCTGCCAAATATCACCGCCTCCGCCACCAACCCGGACGTGACCAAACGCGGCTACCCCACCACCTTTCGCCTGATTGCCAACGACAACGCGCTGGGCGCCGCCTTGGCCTACTTCGCCCATGACGCGCTCAAGATCAAAACCGTGGCCGTGATTGACGACCGTACCGCCTATGGACAGGGTCTGGCCGATGTGTTCAAGGCCACCGCCAAACAGCGTGGCATTCAGGTCGTGGCGGAGGAGTACACCAACGACAAGGCCACCGATTTCACGGCGATCATCACCGCCATCAGGAGCAAAAAACCTGACGCCATCTTCTATGGCGGTCTGGACGCTCAAGCCGGCCCCATGTTGCGCCAGATGGAGCAACTGGGCATGGCCAAAGTCAGCTACTTTGGCGGTGATGCGTTGTGTACAGAAAAGCTGGCCGAGTTGTCGAGCATGGCCGGCACGCTTAAAAATGTGACCTGCGCCACGGGCGGCGTCTCAGTACAGAAAATGCAGGGGGGGCTGGCTTGGAAGGCCAAATACGACGCACGTTTTCCTGGCCAGTTCCAGATTTACAGCCCCTACGCCTACGACGCCACTTTCGTGCTGGTGGACGCCATGAAACGTGCCGACTCGGTCGACCCCAAGGTCTACACCGCGTTCATCGGCAAGACCCAGTTGAAGGGTGTCACGGCCAACATCGCGTTCACGCCCAAAGGCGAGCTGACCACGCCCGCCGTGACGCTTTACACCTTCAAGAGCAACCAGCGCGTGGCGCTGAATTGACTGGCGCTGCACGGGCGCGTGGTGGCTGCCCAAACGCGGCCTGCCAAGCGTCTATAGTGGGCGTCCAGGCGACAGCTTGTTGCTATTTTATAAATAGCAATATACGCACTATACATAAGGGCTACAAGCTGTTTTTTCATAAATTATAGAGATGTTGCCATGACCTACACCGCCGCCGCCGCGCGCTACGACACCATGCCTTACCGCCGCTGCGGTGCCAGCGGCCTCAAATTACCCGCCATCAGCCTGGGCCTGTGGCACAACTTTGGTGATGCCACGCCGCTGGCCACCCAGCGTGAGATGCTGCACACCGCGTTTGACCTCGGCATCACGCATTTCGACTTGGCCAACAACTACGGCCCGCCCTACGGCAGCGCCGAAACCAATTTTGGCGCGCACCTCAAGCGCGACTTCAAACCCTACCGCGATGAGTTGATCATCTCCAGCAAAGCCGGTTGGGACATGTGGCCCGGCCCTTACGGCCAGGGCGGCGGCTCGCGCAAATACGTGCGCGCCAGCCTGGACCAAAGCCTGGCGCGCATGGGCCTGGACTATGTGGACATCTTCTACAGCCACCGCTTTGACCCCGACACGCCGTTGGAGGAAACCATGGGCGCGCTGGCCAGCGCCGTGCAGCAGGGCAAGGCGCTGTACGTAGGCATCAGCAGTTACTCGGCTGGAAAGACCCGTGAGGCCGCAGCCATTTTGAAACGCATGGGTGTGCAACCCTTGATTCATCAGCCGTCCTACAGCCTGCTTAACCGCTGGATTGAAGAAGATTTGCTCACCACACTGAATGACACCGGCATGGGCTGCATCGCCTTCAGCGCGCTGGCGCAAGGGCTGTTGACCGACAAATACCTCAACGGCATTCCCGAAGACGCCCGCATCAACCGCCCCGGTGGCGACTCGTTCAAGCCTGATTTTTTGAGCGATGCCAACCTGAAACATGTGCGCGCCCTGAACGACATGGCGCTGGCGCGTGGCCAAAGCCTGGCGCAAATGGCCACCGCCTGGGTGCTGCGCGACGCACGGGTGACCAGCGCCCTGATTGGTGCCAGCTCGGCGGCGCAGATCACCGAACTGGCGGGCGCCCTGCAAAACCTGAACTTCAGCGGCGACGAACTCACCGCGCTTGACCAGCATGCGGTCGATGGCGGCGTCAACCTGTGGCAGCGGCCATCGACTGATCAGCGGCCTTGAGTCAGCACAAGCGCCATCCGCAGCTGTTGGCACTGGGTGCGATCGCACTGTGGAGCAGTCTGGCCAGCCTCGGGGTGTTGCTGGGCCATGTGCCGCCGTTTTTGCTCACCGGTTTGTCTTTGCTGGTGGGCGGTCTGATTGCGCTGCCGCTGTCTCACTTCAAGCTGGCCGCCTGGCGCGTGCCACTGCCCACGCTCGCCCTGGGTGTTTATGGCCTGTTTGGTTACCACTTTTTGCTGTTCATGGCGCTGCGTCTTGCACCGCCGGTGCAGGCCAATCTGGTCAATTACCTGTGGCCCCTGCTGATTGTGGTGCTGGCACCGGTGTTTTTGCCGCATTTGCGCTTGCACTGGTCACATGTGGTGGCGGCGTTGATCGGCTTTTCCGGGGCCGCAGTGGTGATTTTGGGGCAGGCGGATTCCGGCCCGGACGCTGCCGCAGGCGTGTCGGTGGGAGGTGTCTGGGGCTATGTGGCAGCCGTGGCGGCCGCGTTCATGTGGGCCAGTTACTCGCTGCTGACGCGCCGCGTACCGACCTTTCCGACGGCGGCGATTGGCACGTTTGCCTGGGTGTCTGGACTGCTGGCCTTGCTGTGCCACGCCCTGATGGAGCCCAGCGTGAGCTTGAGCCTACGCGACGCGGCGCTGATTGGCTTGATGGGCCTGGGGCCGATGGGCGCGGCTTTTTTCCTGTGGGACAAGGCGCTGAAAACCGGCGACGCGCGCCACATTGGCGTCCTGAGCTACCTGACGCCGTTGTTGTCGACTGCCATGCTGATCGTGGTCAGCGGCCGCACCATGACCTGGCCGATGGCGCTGGCCGGGGTGCTGATTGTGGGGGCCGCCTGGCTGGGCACCCGCGCCAGGTAAGTTGCGGCAGCCGTGCACAATGTCGCCATGATCGAACTCACCCACATCCAGGCCGCCGCCCAGCGCCTGCAGGGCCATCTTCTGCGCACACCTTGCGTGGCATCTCAAACGCTCTCCGACATCACCGGCGCGCAGGTGTTCCTGAAGTTTGAAAACCTGCAGTTCACGTCGTCGTTCAAAGAGCGCGGCGCCTGCAACAAGCTGTCGCAACTCAGCGCCGAGGAACGCGCGCGCGGCGTCATTGCCATGAGCGCCGGCAATCACGCGCAAGGTGTGGCCTACCATGCGCAGCGGTTGGGCATTCGCGCGGTGATCGTCATGCCGTGTTTCACCCCTGGCGTCAAGATTGAGCGCACGCGCGGCTTTGGCGCTGAAATTGTGCTGCATGGCGACACGCTGGATGAGGCGCGCAGCCACGCGCTGGTGCTGGCTGAGCAGCAAAAACTGATTTTTGTGCACCCCTACGATGACCCCGACATCGTGGCTGGTCAGGGCACCGTGGCGCTGGAAATGCTGGCTGACGTGTCCGAGCTTGACACCCTGGTGGTGGCCATTGGCGGCGGTGGCCTGATTGCGGGCATGGCCGCGGCGGCCAAGGCACTCAAGCCCGGTATCGAAGTCATTGGTGTGCAAACCCTGCGTTTTCCAGCCATGTTCAACGCCATCAAAGGCACGCACCTGCCCCAAGGCAGCAGCAGCATCGCCGAAGGCATTGCAGTGGGTACACCGGGTGTGTTGCCGCAAACCATCATCAAGCGCCTGGTGGACGACATCGTGCTGGTGGACGAGGGCGACATCGAGCAAGCCATCGTGATGCTGCTGGAAGTCGAGAAAACCCTGGTCGAAGGCGCTGGCGCTGCCGGGCTGGCGGCGCTGCTGAAGTACCCTGAACGCTTCAAAGGAAAGCAGGTTGGGCTGGTGCTGTGTGGTGGCAACATTGACCCGCTGCTGCTGGCCGCCATCATCGAGCGTGGCATGGTGCGCGCTGGGCGCCTGGCCCGCCTGAAGGTGAGCGCCCGTGACATCCCGGGCACGCTGGCCCTGATCACCGCCACGGTGGCCGCCGCCGCTGCCAACATCAACGAGGTGCACCACCAGCGGGCCTTCACCACATTGGCGGCCCAAAACGTCGAGATCGAACTGGTGATTCAAACCCGCGGCCCGCAGCACATCACCGAGGTGCTGGCGGCGCTGGAACACGCGGGACTGCAGGCGCAACTGGTGCGTTGAGCCCCTAAGCCCTCAATTCCAGCCAATCACGTCAAAGCCCTTGTCGCTCAGACAGCGCTGCACAAACTGGCGGTAAAGGCCGCTGGGTTTGTCCTGCATGGCACCCGACACTGCCCCGGCGGACCCCCCTACAGCCGCACCCGCAGCGCCTGAGCGCAAGGCGCTGTCCAGGCCGCGGCCAGTCACCAGTGCGCCTACTGCTGCGGCGACGCCGGTCACTGCAGCGCCCTCGCCCGCGCGGCGTGCCACCGCGTGATTTTGCTCTTGCGGGGTCAGTCCAGCTGACCGGGCGCGTGCCATGCAGGTCTCGACTTCGGCTTGGCCGCGCGCGTCCCCGACACGGGTCAATGTGGCATTGGGGTAAAGCACGGGCCGGGCCGATGGGCTGCCCGAACCGGTGGCTGCACAGCCCGACAAGCCCGCCACGCTGAATGCCAACAGCAGGGTCAGCAGGGTGGGTGTAAAAGTTGATTTCATGGCATCAGATCCATAGGTGTTGGCAGGGGAATGTTTTTTTTGAGGGCTCTGCCGTAACTGTAATGTAACTGTCGGTTTCGATTCTTAAAATGGGAGTATTTCAGCAGCTTTGCTTACACTTTTTGCACCCAAAGTTACTCTTTTTCTGCGGCTGCCGCGAAGCAGTCGCACCCTCCCTGCAAGACCGTTATAGAGGACCTGTCATGTCAAGCCAGAATTCAACCGCACCAAGTTATGTCAAACACGCCAAGCTGATCGCCTGGGTGGCCGAAATGGCAGCCCTCACCAAGCCCGCCAACATTTACTGGTGTGATGGCTCCGATGAAGAGTATGCGAGCCTGTGCCAGCAACTGGTCGACGCCGGCACCTTCGTCAAGCTCAATGAAACCAAGCGCCCCAACAGCTTTCTGGCCTGCTCTGACCCAAGCGATGTGGCCCGTGTCGAAGACCGCACCTTCATCTGCTCCGAGAAAAAAGAAAACGCCGGCCCGACCAACAACTGGATGGCCCCGGCCGAGATGCGCGCCACTCTGAACCCCTTGTTTGACGGCTGTATGCAGGGCCGCACCATGTACGTGGTGCCGTTCAGCATGGGTCCGCTGGGTTCGCACATTGCCCACATCGGCATTGAGCTGACCGACAGCGCCTACGTGGCCGTCAATCAGAAAATCATGACGCGCATGGGCAAGAAAGTGTATGACGTGTTGGGCACCGATGGCGAGTTTGTGCCCTGCATGCACACCGTGGGTGCACCGCTCGAAGCCGGCCAAGCCGATGTCAAATGGCCTTGCAACAAGAACAAATACATTGTTCATTACCCTGAAACCCGCGAAATCTGGAGCTTTGGCTCTGGCTACGGTGGCAACGCCCTGCTGGGCAAGAAATGTTTTGCGCTGCGCATTGCCACCAACATGGCGCGTGACGAAGGCTGGCTGGCCGAGCACATGATGATTTTGGGCGTGACCAACCCAGCGGGCAAAAAATACCATGTGGCAGCGGCTTTCCCGAGCGCCTGCGGCAAGACCAACTTCGCCATGCTGGTGCCCCCGGCTGGGTTTGAAGGCTGGAAAGTCACCACCGTGGGTGACGACATTGCCTGGATCAAACCGCATGCAGACGGCAAGATGTACGCCATCAACCCCGAAGCCGGTTACTTTGGCGTGGCTCCTGGCACGAATTTCCACACCAACCCAAATTGCATGGCCAGCCTGCACAAAGACGTGATCTATACCAATGTCGCCCTGACCGACGATGGTGACATCTGGTGGGAAGGCATGGAGCAGGACGGTGGCGGTATCCCGGCCCATCTGATTGACTGGCAAGGCAATGACTGGACGCCAGAAATCGCCAAGGCTACGGGTGCCAAGGCAGCGCACCCCAATTCACGATTCACCGTGGCCGCCACCAACAACCCGGCGCTCGACCCTGAGTGGGATAACCCTAATGGCGTGGCCATTGACGCCTTCATGTTTGGTGGCCGCCGCTCCACCACCGTGCCGCTGGTGACGGAGGCACGCACCTGGATGGAGGGCGTGTACATGGCTGCCACCATGGGCTCAGAGACCACCGCTGCGGCGGTGGGCCAAATGGGTGTGGTGCGCCGTGACCCGTTTGCCATGTTGCCGTTCTGCGGCTACAACATGAGCGACTACTTCCAGCATTGGCTCGACATGGAAGCCCAGCTTGAAGCCACTGGTGGCAAACTGCCCAACATTTATTGCGTGAACTGGTTCCGCAAGGGCGCCGACGGCAAATTCGTTTGGCCAGGCTACGGCGAGAACATGCGCGTGCTCAAGTGGATCATTGACCGCGTTGAAGGCACCGCCCAAGGCGTTGACACCATGTTTGGCGTGGCTCCGTTGTTTGACGAGCTCACCTGGACCGGCCTGTCGTTCACGCAAGCGCAGTTCGACACCGTCACCAGCATTGACAAGGCGGCCTGGGTCGAAGAATTCAAGCTGCACGACAGCCACTTTGAGCAGTTGGCCTACCACATGCCTCAGGCATTGATTGATACCAAGACGGCGATGGAGCAGCGGCTGAAAGCAGTCTGACGCCTCACCACCCCGTGCGGGGCCAGACGAGTCTGGCCACACCTGAAGAGCCACCCACTGCGGTGGCTTTTTTATTGGTGTCCAATCCTGTCTGACCCACACCTGCCTTCATGAATATCCAACTGCTTTCCGACCTGCACCTCGAGGCCCAGCCACACTGGCAGCCCACACCGGCACCGGCACCGGGGGCGGACGTGCTGGTGCTGGCCGGTGACATTGGCTCATACCAAAGCACCTCACAGCTGGTTGACGATGACTTTGGGCTGGCGCGGTTTTCACCGCTGCAGGGCTGGCCGACCCCGGTGATTTTTGTACCGGGCAACCACGAGTACGACGGCTTTGATTTTGATGCCACGCATGCCCGCCTGCGTGCCACCTGCGTGCGCCTCGGCCTGATCTGGCTGGAACGCGAGGTGTTGTACTGGCCAGTCAACGGCGGCGAGGCGCCGCTGCGCTTCATTGGCACCACGCTGTGGACTGACTTTGACGCGTTGGCCCCGCGCACCGCCAGCGTCCACACGTCACAAGCGCAGCTGCTGGCGGCGCAGCTCAAGGCCCGCAGCAAAGCTTTTCGGGCAGCAGACTATTACCTGGCCAAGACTGGCACCACGCGTCAGGGTCAGCCGTGGCTGGCAGCCCAGGTGCGCGAACAGGCGCTGGTCTGCCAGAGCTGGCTCGCCGCCGCCCTGGCTCAGCCATTTGATGGCCGCACTGTGGTGGTGACGCACTTTGCCCCCAGCCTGCAAAGTGCTGACCCGAGGTATGGCCGAGCGCCCGGCACGGCGGGTTTTTGTAACGCGCTGGATCACCTGCTGCCGCAAGCCACTCTGTGGTTGCACGGCCACTTGCACGCGCCCAGCCGATACACGCACCAGGGTTGCCTTGTGGTCGCCAACCCGCTGGGTTATGCCCGCAAAAATGAGCAAGCCTGCTTCGACCCGGTGTTGTGCATCTCCTTGGGTGACTGACACTTTCTTGACATGAGGCAACACAAAGCAGTTGCCCTTGGGTAAACTGCCGGCACACAATTTAGGAGTACCCCATGAAGATTCTTCTGGCCGTTGACGGCAGCCCTTACACCAAAAAAATGCTGGCTTACCTGGCGGCGCACGAGTTGTTCTCACCTAAAAATGAATACACCGCGTTCACCGCACAACTGGTGCTGCCGACACAGGCACGTTCTGCACTGGGCAAAGAGCTGGTGCATAAATACTATGAAGACGAAGGCCAGCGCGTGATGGGCCCGGTCACGAAGTTCCTCGAACGTCATGGTGTGGCGGCCAAGTGCATCTGGAAAACCGGCAAGCCCGGCGAGCTGATCGCCAAACTGGCGGGCGACGGCAAGTTTGACCTGGTGGTGATGGGTTCGCACGGCCACGGTGCGTTGATGAATCTGGTGGTGGGCTCTGTGGCCACCCAGGTGCTGGCTGGCTGCAAAGTGCCGGTGCTGGTGGTTCGCTAACGCGCGTTCAGACCATCAAAACAGGTGGTCAGCACCATCTCCACAATCTGTTCGTCGTTGAACAGTTCACCCATTTTTAAAAACTCCACCACAGAGTCGCAGGCGCGTGCAAAGAAGGTGTACAAAATTGCAATCGCGGGCAACTGGGCGTTGAGTTGTCCCGCTGCTTGTGCGGCTTCAATCCAGGCGCCCAGCTTGTCGCTGATGTCCATCAGGCCATCCATGTAATCGTGGTTGCCGATGAGCGTGGCGCGCAGGCTGGAATTCTGGCTGGGCAGGGTGGGCATGTCACCCGCAAGTTTGACCTGCAGCACCCAGCGCACCACGTTGCGCAAATTGGTCAGAGGCGTGGCGTCTGCTGGCAGGGTGTCGATGAAATCCTGGGCACGGCGCATCACCCGCACCATGGCGGCTGCAGCCAGATCCTCCTTGCTGGGAAAGTGTTTGTACAGGCTGGCCTTGGCAATGCCCACTTGCGCAGCCACTTCGTCCACTGTCATGGCCTCAAAGCCTTTTTCTGCCAGCAGGCGGTTCACCGCATGCACGATGGCATCCTCGCGCGCCACCAGCATGCGTTGTTTGAAAGTGAGTTTGGGTGCAAGTTCGGTCATCATCACCGAATGTTATCCGAGGTCTTCAAAAATCAGGCGCACAGGTTGTTTTGTGACCCGGTCGTTCAGTGTTCGTCCGGTGGTGTCCGGTGGTGTCAGGCGGTGGTCGCACGCGCCAAGGCAAGGGTGGCGGAGGTTTTCAGGGCGTGGGTGAGGGCGTCGAGCACCGCCGAGTCCAGGTTCCAGCAGTGCCAGTACAGCGCCACAGCCAGACTTTTACCGGGCATCAGGTCACGCAGCGCACCTGAGCGCAAGTGCGCACGCACCTGCAGCTCTGGCAACACGCTGACACCCCAGCCCGCCAACACCGCGCGCACCTGCCCCTCAGAGCTGGGCACATACATCTGGCTCAGTGACACATGGTTGAGCCCGCAGGCGTTGGCCACAAACTCGGCCTGCAAATCATCCTTGCGGTTGAAGGCAATGAAAGGCAGGCTGTTGAAGTTGTGGGGTGTGAGGCCGTCCGGGCAGCGCGCGGCGGCAAAAACCGGGTCGGCCACCGCCACGTAACGCATTGCCCCCAGCGGCTCGACTTTGCAGCTGCGCAATGCCGCGGGCAGTGTGGTCACGCAGCCCAGCACCCGGCCTTCACGCAGCCACTCAAAGGTAAAGTCCTGGTCGTCGGTGATGATCTCCAGCCCCAGCCCCTGATGCGCCAACGGGCTCAAGGCGGGCAGTGCCCAGGTGGCAATGCTGTCGGCGTTGATGGCAATCGAAATACGCTCGTCTTCGCCCGCCACACCGGCCACCCCGGGCGCCATGTCTTTCAGGTCGCGCTCCAGGTCGGCGCGCAGCAGGCGCATCTGCAAGGCATGCTTGAGCAGCAATCGCCCGGCGGTGGTGGCTTTGAGTGGGCGGCTGCGCACAATCAGCACGGTGCCCACCTGCACCTCAAGCGAGCGCAGCCGCTGCGACACCGCCGACTGGGTGATCGACAAACGCACCGCCGCACGCTCAAAACCACCTTCTTCCACAATGGCAGCCAGGCACTCCAACGCGTCAGGATCAAACGTACTCATGGGGCATTACTCAATAAGAGGTGCTAATGATTTCAGGATAAATTTAATTCTAGTGTTTCAAGGCCATGCCAAGCAGTGATTGCGAGCCCTGGGCTAACCGAGTGCCTGAATTGACGCCTGATTGCGACGGGATCATCCCTTAAGCTGCTTAAAAAATCCGGTTTAACGGTCATTTCAGGCTTTTGGTGGGGGCGCTGTCTTGCAAAATCAGGCGCATCAAAGGACGCGCCACCATGACACTGCAATACCAACTCAAAGAAGGCAGCTACCACCTGTACGACCTCAGCACCCCGGCCAGCAAGGTCACCGGGGAGCACCGCCTGCGGCTTACAACCGACACTGTGGCGATTGCCTTTGAGGCCAGTACCGGTGCATTGCGTGAGCACGGCAGCCCCATGCGCATTCACTCCTGGGCCAACAACACCCGCAGGCGCCTGCGGGCCAGCGGCTCACTCGACCATGCCAACGACATCGTGGTGGTGTCAGGTCCGCTGCCGGTCGATGAAATCAACAAGTGTCTGAAGATTGACGGCTACTGCCGTGACCTGTTCACCCGGCTGCACGAATTGCCACATGGCAAGCGCCTTGGCCGCACCACCGGCAACGCCCAAGGTGCCACGCATTAGCTATTAAATAAATAGCTTCTTGCGTATTTTTTACAAGGGCTAGAGGCTGATTTGTTATAAATTTCGGCTATGGTTCAACGCACCGTGACGCCAGCCCCGACGCAGGCCGCACGCGGATCGCCACCCCGCTCAGGACGGCGTTGCCTGAGAGCGGGTCGCGCAATTGATCGTCCAGCAGGGCGTTTAAATTGGCACCAGGGCGCGCGGCGGCCCTGCCCCGCCGCGCGCATCCAGATGGCCGGTGAGCACATTGAGTACGTCCACCAGCCAACTTGCCAGCGTGCCAAAGGTCTGCGTGCAGGTGCCAATGCGGGCGTAGACACACGCACGCTCGGTGTGCGCCAGCTCATGCGCGAGCTGCACGATGGTGTCTGCCGCCATGCCACAACGCGGCGCCACCGCCTCAGGCGTGAAAGCAGGCGCGGCTTGCTGCACCTCATCCACGCCTGCCACCCAGTCTGCTACTGCACCCAAATGCACCCACTGGGTTCGCAAACAAGGTGTTGATCATGGGTGTGCGCAGGCGGTTGGGGTCGTTGTGCAGGTCTTTCAGGGCCACGGCTTTGGGACAAATGTAGCCTTGGCTAAAGCTGTCACTGGCATCGCACCGGATCTGTGTCACGGCACCATCACGCACCGTGATCGCCAGTCCGCAGCACGCTTCACACAGGGGGCAGATGCGGTTGTGGGTGGTGTCTGTCATGGTGGGTCCAAGTTAAAAGGAGGCATTGGCGCATGTGCGACAGGCGCTGTTCAGAACTCAGGTGACAGACCAGCGCAGCCACGTCCACACCACCGCCAGCGTCAGCAGCGTGACCGGTACACCCACACGGGCGTGCATGCGTCAGTCAATGCGGATGCCACTTTTTTGTGCTAAATCAACCACGATCAAATTGGCGATCGAGCCTACCAGCAACAAGTTGCCGGCAAAGGTGTTGACCAAAGCCAGCGTGACGCCGGCCTGAGCGCTCTTCAGGTGAGGCAGCAGCAGCATCACCGCCGGCACGTTGGAAACCAGGTTGGACAACCCCACGCCGGCCGCAAACAGTGGTCCGGGGTTGGCCAGATGCACCCCCT
>JBBQZG010000093.1:0-12927 GCA_038207945.1 Burkholderiales bacterium | reverse complement strand
GCGGGTTGAAGCGCGCTGGGGTGAGCGCCTGCGCACCATGAATCTGGGTTTGCAGCGCGATGGCGTGCTGTACCTGCTGTCGCTGCGCTTGTTGCCGGTGATTCCGTTTGTGGCGGTGAACCTGCTCAGTGGCCTGACGCGTGTGCCCACCGGCACCTTTTTTTTGGTGTCTGCCTTGGGCATGTTGCCTGCCACGGTGCTGTATGTGAACGCCGGTGTGCAGCTGGCGCAGGCAGAGTCCCTCCAAAGCCTGCTTTCAGCGCAGACGCTGGCGGCGCTGGCCCTGCTCGGTGTGTTGCCCCTGGTGGCAGCACGGCTGAGAAAAAAGTCGGTTTGACGCCCTGATGACAGATTTTTACCTTAACCCTCATCATGACCCAGCCTGCCTCTACGACCTTACCCGCAGTGTGTCACCAGCGCGTGGCCGGCCTGCTTTCTGCCGACACGCGCCAAATCCTAGCCATCGTGGCGCAGCCGGGCACTGGCAAATCGACCCTGGCACAGGCGCTGCTGGCACATTACGGCGACGCGGTTCAAGTGGTGCCCATGGATGGTTTTCATCTGGCCAACAGCGAGCTTGAGCGGCTGGGCCGCCGCAGCCGCAAAGGCGCACCCGACACTTTTGATGCCGCCGGGTTTGTCAACCTGCTCCAACGCATCAAGACCCAGCGCGAGGGCGACGACGTGGTGTACGCGCCAGAGTACCGGCGCGACATCGAAGAAGCCATTGCCGGAGCCATTGGCGTGCGGGCCAGCACGCAGCTGATCATTACCGAAGGCAATTACCTGTTGCTCGACGATGCACCCTGGCACCAGGTGCGTGCGGTGGTCGATGACACCTGGTATCTGGACGTGCCCGATGCCTTGCGCCAGGCGCGCTTGCTGGCGCGCCACATGCAATTTGGCCGCACCCAACGCCAAGCACTGGACTGGATCGTCAGCACCGATGAGCCCAATGCGATGCGCATTGCACAAACCCGCAGGCACGCCGGCTGGTGTGTGCCGTGGCATTGACGGGCACGCAGAGGGTGTTTTTGCGCCTTGATGTCCATCGATATGGACAAGTTCAAAGTGATGAACGATAGGCCATATTCATCAACCGCGAGGCCAGCCAGGACGACATCATCAAGTGAGCGGATGCGGCCGTGTACCAGGCAAAAGATGCAGGTTGCAATACGATCCGGTTTCATGACCCGAATGGGCATATGGAATTCACGACCATCCAGGATGTGTGAAAGCGCATAAAACCCCTTCGGGTTCGGTTCAGCACTTCGTTTACTGCCTTTGCCTCAAGCCGCATTGAACCGGTGGGGTTCACAAGCTGCGGCTGCGCGCCAGCGGCGGGTTTTTGGAGAAATAGCGTTCAATGCCGCGCATCAGCGCGTCAGCCAACTGGTCCTGGTAAGCATCGCTATTGAGCTTGGCTTCTTCATTCGGGTTGCTGATGAAGGCGGCTTCGACCAGCACGCTGGGAATATCGGGCGCTTTCAGCACGGCAAAGCTGGCCTGCTCTACCCGTGGTTTGTGCAGCTTGCCGACGCGTTTGATCTCACCCAGCATGGCGCCGCCGAGTTGCAGGCTGTCCTTGATCTGCGCGGTGGTGCTCATGTCGAGCAGGGCGCGTTTGACCTGCATGTCCCGCGCCTTGATGTTCAGGCCACCCACCTGATCCGCCTTGTTTTCCTTGTCGGCCATCCAGCGTGCCGCCGTGCTGGAGGCGCCACCCTGGCTCAGGGCAAACACACTCGCGCCTTGCGGGTGCGGGGTAAAAAAAGCATCGGCATGCAAGCTGATGAACAGGTCGGCCTGGACCCGACGGGCTTTGGCCACCCGGGTGTGCAAGGGCACAAAGTAGTCGGCATCCCGCGTCATGAACGCGCGCATGGCATTGCCGTTGACCGAGCCCGCGTTGATGCGCTCGCGCATGCGGTGCGCCAAGCGCAGCACCACGTCTTTTTCATAGGTGCCGCCCGGGCCAATGGCACCCGGGTCTTCGCCCCCGTGGCCGGGATCCAGCGCAATGATGATCAGCCGGTCGGTGGCAGCCGGGGCTGGTGCACTCATGCTCTGTTGGTCCGGCTTTTTTAAGACTTTTTGGCCTGCAGCCTTTGTGGTTGTTGTGGTGTCAGCTATTGAAATAGATGCATCTGATGGTGGCTTGCCGGGGCCGCCCGGGCGCGTCCCTGGTGCTGTGGCGGGCGCAGGTGGTGTTTTTTGTGCAATCAAATCGCCAAGCGGATCGCCGACCAAGGGGGTGGCTGCGGGGGCCTCCTGGAGCCGCTCGGCAATCAGGGTTTCCAGTGGGTCGGCCACTTGCGTCGGGTACAGGTCAAACACCAGCCGGTGTTGGTAGGCGGCCACCGGTGGCAGGGTGAACACCTGCGGCGCCACCATTTGTTTCAGGTCAACTACCAGACGCACCACACCGGGGCCAAACTGCCCAACCCGAATGCCGTTGATGGTGGGGTCATTGGCGCCCACTTTGGCCACCAGCTCCTTGAGCGCCGGGCTCAGATCAATGCCGCGCACGTCCACTGCCAAGCGGGGTGGGTTGGGCACAAAGGTCTGGCTGAAGCTCAGCAGCGTGTCGGATTCGATGGTGACGCGCGAGTAGTCTGGCGCCGGCCACAGGCGCACCGCCAAAATGGTGGCGCCACGGGCCAGGTGTTGCGCACCCAGCAGCAACACCAGCGCGCCAGACTGCAACAATTGGCGGCGCTTCATGCCGCTGCCCTTTGGTCAGCGTCTGCGTCCAGGCCGTCGAGCAGGGCCACCCCAAGCTGGGTGAAGGCGTTCAGGGTCACTTGGCGCGATTCATCGTCTGCCACATGGAGTTGCAGCACCAGGTCAGCAGGTGGCACGCAGCCGGCCGCATTCTGTGGCCATTCAGCAATTTTGAGGCCGGGGCTGGCAAAGATGTCGCGAAAACCGGCGTCGGCCCATTCGCGCGGGTCGTTGAAACGGTAAAAGTCAAAGTGCCAGATGTGGATGTCAGGCAATTCATAGGGTTCCACCACCGCATAGGTGGGGCTTTTGACGCGTCCCTGCACACCCAGCGCGCGCAGCAAATGGCGCACCAGTGTGGTTTTGCCGGCACCCAGATCACCTTGCAATTCGATGTAGGCCAGTTTTAATGCGGGCTGTGCAGCCAGCGCGCGTGCAAAACGCTCGGTGGCAGCTTCGTCGTGCCAGCGAAGGGTTTTTACAATGGGCGGGTGAACAACAGCACCTGGCAAATCAACGGCAGTCAATGGGTCTCCAGAATTCAGGCTTTGGGGCGGGCACAAGGATTTTCACAAATTGGTGTGGCAGGGGTTGATTTGAGTTCGGCAGAACCCGGATTATCGGCGTGGCTGGCGGCGGGTTTCCATGGCGACATGCACTACATGCAAGCCCATGGCCTGAAGCGCGCCCGCCCGGCCGAGCTGGTACCTGGCACGGTGAGCGTGATCACCGCCCGCATGGACTATTTGCCCGCCAGCACGCCCGAGGGCTGGCAAGCCATTGAATTTGAACGGCTCACGCGTCCATATGAGGCCATTGTGTCGGTGTATGCCCGGGGGCGTGATTACCACAAAGTCATGCGCAGCCGCCTGCAAAAACTCAGCGACCAGATCGCGGCTGAGCTCGGGCCGCTGGGTTACCGGGTGTTCACCGACTCGGCGCCGGTGTTGGAGGCTGAGCTTGCCAGTTTGAGCGGGCAGGGCTGGCGCGGCAAACACACGCTGGTGTTGAGCCGGGACGCCGGGTCGATGTTTTTTCTCGGCGAGATTTTTGTCGACATGGCGCTGCCGGTGTCCGAGCCAGTTGCGCCGCACTGTGGCAGCTGCAGCGCCTGCATTGACATCTGCCCCACGCAGGCCATCATTGCGCCGCACCGGCTGGACGCCCGGCGCTGCATCTCTTACCTGACCATTGAGCATGCGGGCCCGATCCCTTTGGAATTGCGGCCTTTGCTGGGCAACCGCATTTATGGCTGCGACGACTGCCAGATGATCTGCCCCTGGAACAAGTTCGCCCAGCGCAGCACCTTGCCCGACTTTGATGCGCGCGCCGGGCTGGTCGGCAGCCAACTGGTCACGCTGTTTGGCTGGAGCGAGGAAGAATTTTTGCGCGTCACAGAAGGCAGCCCGATCCGGCGCATTGGCCACGAGCGTTGGTTGCGCAACATTGCGGTGGCGTTGGGGAATGCGCTGCGTGGGCGTGCGGCTGCTGGCGGGTTGAATGCCCCTGCCGGGCAGGTCAATGTGGCACAGCTGCTGGCTGCACTTCAACAACGAGTAGATCACCCGAGTGAGATGGTGCGCGAGCATGTGGCCTGGGCCTTGGATTGGGCTGAAAATTAACAGTGTTTTATGCCTCAAGCCCTTTATATATATGGTTTTGCAGCTATTAATTTTGAATATTTTTTTGTTGATCCCCCCCTCACCCCCAACCCCTTTCCGCCCCGGCGGGGGTGGAGAGGGGTTGGGGGTGAGGGGGGGATCAACGATAAAAAACCAAACCTCAGCATAAAAATTGCTACAAATAAAATAGTTATCAATGCAATACAGACAATGGCTAGGGGCTAAATAACCTATAAAAATCCCCGCAAAACCCCAAGCGCCAACGGCAAGCTCACCATGCCCAGCACGGTTGACACCGTCACCAGCGCCGCCACATACGCCCCGTCATACCCCATGCGCGCCGCCAGCACATAACAGCTCGACGCCGTCGGCAGCGCAGAAAACATCAGCAGAATGGTCGACTGCACCGCATTCAAACCAAACACCACACACAAACCCAAGGCCAGCAGCGGCATCAGCAAGTGGCGAATCAGCAGCACCGCCACACCCAGCAGCTTGGCGTGGTTCAGGGCACTGAGCTGCATGCCGGCGCCAGCCGCCATCAGCCCCAGCGTCAGGGACGCACCGCCAATGCGCGACACCGTGGGCTCGGCCCAGTCTGGAATAGAGAAGCCGAGCAGGTTGGCAGCCAACCCGCTGGCCGTGCCGATGATCAACGGGTTGCGCACCAGCTCGCCCAGAAAACCACGCTCGGCATGGCGCGCCATCGGCCACACCGCACCCACATTCATCAGCGGTACGCTCACGCCGATCAGCAGCGCCAGCACCTGCAGGCCTTGTGGCCCGGCCAGCCGCTCGGCCAGCGCCAGACCAATGAACGAGTTGAACCTGAAGGCAATTTGCGCGCTGGCGGCATGCTGTCGCAGTGCCACATGGCCTTGGAGGCCGGGCCAATAGGGCACCGAATACGCCAGGGCGATGCCACCAAGTCCTAGCGCCCAGCCGGCACCCACCACATTGCCCGCTGCGGTGATGTCCAGCGGGCTTTTCAGGATGGAGTGAAACAGCAGCACCGGGAAGAAAAGAAAGTACACCAGTTGCTCCACCTGCGTCCACACCGGTCGGTTCAGGGGGGTGAAACGGCAGATCAGGTAGCCAATCAGAATCAGCGAGAAGTCAGGGAAGAGGAGTTGGGCAAAGTTCACACGGTGAGGATAGCAGGCGAGGCGGGTGGCTTGACTGGGTTCGCCATGACGATGCGCCCGCACACTAAACTCATGGCATGGCAGCTCCCACACCTTTGTCCGACCCTGTGATTGACACCTTCATTGATGCCCTGTGGCTGGAAGAAGGGCTGGCAAAAAACACCCTGTCGGCGTACCGGCGAGACCTGACACTGTTTGGCGCCTGGTTGGCCACAAAGGGCCACAGCCTGCGGGCTGTCACCGAGCTTGAACTCAACAGCTACTTTGCTGACCAGCACGCCACCACCAAGGCCACCACGGCCAATCGCCGCCTGACCGTGTTCAAACGTTTTTTCAGGTGGGCCTTGCGCGAGCGGCAGATTCTGGCCGACCCAACGCTGAAGTTACAAGCAGCCAAGCAGCCTCTGCGCATGCCAAAGACGCTGACCGAACCGCAGGTGGAGGCTTTGCTTAACGCACCTGACACCCATGAAGCGCTGGGCGTACGCGACCGCACCATGCTGGAGCTGATGTACGCCAGCGGCTTGCGCGTGAGTGAGCTGGTGGGCCTGAAGGTGCTCGATGTCAGTCTGTCTGACAATGTGCTGCGTGTCTTTGGTAAGGGCAACAAAGAGCGCCTGGTGCCGTTTGGTGAGGTCGCCAGCCTGTGGCTCAAGCGCTACCTGGCGCAGCCCAGGGGCGAATTGCTGGCTGGGCACCAGAGCGAGGCGCTGTTTGTCACCTATCGCGGCAGCACGCCGGGCACCGCCATGAGCCGGGTGATGTTCTGGATGCTGGTGAAAAAATACGCCTTGCTGGCAGGCATCACTGCACCGTTGTCACCGCACACCCTGCGCCACGCCTTTGCCACGCATTTGCTCAACCACGGCGCAGACCTGCGTGCGGTGCAGATGCTGCTGGGTCATGTGGACATTTCCACCACCACCATTTACACCCACGTGGCGCGTGAGCGCCTGAAAACCTTGCACGCCCAGCATCACCCGAGAGGCTGAGTCCTAAGTCTGCGGCTAATCAGCCGTCGCCATGCTTTCAGCCCAGGCCAGTGCTTGCAGGTGCGCCCAGTTGACCTGGTGATCGGTCAGTTGCAGGGCGTTGGTGTATTCGGCAAAGGCGGCGTCGTCGACGTTTTCGCAAGCCAGCGTGAGTTTCAGGAAAGGGGCCAGCAGGCCAGTGCCGTTCAAGAGCGCATCGGTCACGGTTTGCGGCAGTGAAATGGTGTCGAGCACTTGCTTCAGTGGCAATCCGACCATGGTGTCAAGCAGTGAAAAAATGCCCACCACGAAGGCGTTGTCACATTCGTCCTGGGGCAACAGTTCAGCCGCCAGCAACTCCATCAAGCGCCCGCGCACGATGGCCGCATGACCCACCGCCGGGGACCCCCCTGACGCCTGCGATGTGGTCATCAGCAGCGCGGCCCAACGGAACAGCTTTTTCAACCCCAGCAGCATCACCGCGTGGCGAAACGAGGTGACCTCGCAGCTCAGGCCAAACCCCGCCGAGTTGATGAAGCGCAGCAGGTTATAAGACAGCGTGGCATCGCGCTTGAAGACCTCTTCAATCTCTGCTGTGCTGGCCTGTTTGCGCACCAGGTTGATCAATTCAATGATGGCTGCCTGCGCGGGCCGGATGGCCTGACCGTGAATCAGCACCGGTTTGGCAAACCAGTAGCCTTGAAACAGGCTGCAGCCCAGGCTTTTTGCCAACTCGAATTGCTCGGCGGTTTCCACCTTTTCTGCCACCAACTGTGCCGATGTGACCTGTTTGGCACGTTTGACCACGGCGGCAAGCTGCCCGGGATCCAGTTGAGTCAGGTCAAGTTTGATGAAGGAGGCAAAAGACAGCCAGTTGGCGTAGGCCGGTGCCAGCACGCTGTCATTGAAGGCCAGCCGAAAGCCGCGCTTGTGCACCTCGGCCAGCGTTTGGCGGTAGGTGTCAATGTCTTCCGCGTCGGCCTGATGGTCAAGCATGGGCGGCACCTCCAGCACCACATGCTCGGGCTCAATCAGTGCCAGATGCCCGCCAGTCAGGGTTTGGTGTGTGCAGTTGATGAAAATCACATTGCGCCCGTTGAGCACCTCACTGTCGGCGTTTGACAGCAGGTTGAACAACAGCGCCGCATCGCTGGCTGCGCTGAAGGGTTGCGTGTTTTGTGACCGATCGAACAGCTCATAGCCAAAAATGCTGCGCTTGGCATCCAGAATGGGTTGCCTGGCAATGGCCATCACACCACGTGCGGGTTGCGCCGCATTGGTTTGTGTTTCAGGTGGTTGGGTCATGGTTTTCTCAGGTAATGATTACACGCGGCTTGTCTGGGCATGGTTCAAGGCTGCCAGTTCGGCGTCGGTGAAACCTGCGGCGCGTCGTGCTTCCATGTTAAACGGACCCTTGAGTACTGGTGCCCGATAAACCTTTGCCAGGTCGGCGTAGGTGCTCACCGGGTCGAGCTCGTGTTGTGCGCACAGGTAGCGGTACCAGCGGTTGCCAATCGCCACATGGCCAATCTCGTCACGCAGGATGATGTCCAGCAGGTTGGCTGCTGCCCTGTCTCCCACCGACACCAGCCGGTTGCGCACCGCAGGGGTGGCATCCAGACCACGCGCTTCCAGGGTGCGTGGCACCAGCGCCAGACGGGCCAGCACATCGCCTTTGGTGCGTTCGGCCATGTCCCACAAGCCGTCGTGGGCCGGGAAATCGCCGTAGGCAAAGCCCAGGCTGTTGAGGTGTGAGTGGAGCAGCTCAAAGTGCAGGGCTTCTTCTTGTGCGACCTGCCACCAGTCCCTGTAAAAGTCGGCCGGCAGGCCGGCAAATCGCCACAACATGTCCAGCGCCAGATTGATGGCATTTGCTTCGATATGCGTCAGGGCATGGATCAGACCGGCGCGGCCTTCCAGCGTGCCCACTGCGCGGGTTTTGAGTTGTGCGGGTTGTACCAGAAGCGGGCGCTGGGAGCGACCGGGCAGATGGTGTGGCGCCACAAGGGTTTCGTCGATGTTCAGCGCCCACTGCGTGGTGTCCAGGCTGCGTACTTGTGCGGCTTTGGTCTGGGTGGACTCAATTTGCAGCATGCGCAGGGCCTCGGCGCGCCATGAGTATGGCGCCTGTGGGCTGGGCACGATTTGGGGGGAACTGGGTTGAATGAGGTTCATGCGGTTTGGGTTTCCCTACAATTCTAGGTAACTTGATACTTAAGGGCAGCAATGGCAATTTATGAAGTGGACGGCGTGTTGCCGAAGATTGCGGAATCGGCTTGGGTGGCTGACAGCGCCGAGGTGATGGGTGATGTGGTGCTGGGTGACGAGGTTGGCATCTGGTTTGGCGTGGTGGTGCGTGGCGACACCTCTGCCATCCGCGTGGGTGCGCGCACCAACATTCAGGACTTGAGCGTGCTGCACTCGGATGTGGGTATGCCTTTGACGATTGGCTCAGGCGTGACAGTGGGCCACAAAGCCATGTTGCACGGCTGTACCGTGGGCGATGACAGCCTGATTGGCATCGGTGCGATCGTGCTCAATGGCGCCAAAATTGGTAAGGGCTGTCTGGTTGGCGCGGGCGCGTTGGTGACCGAGGGCAAGGAATTCCCCGATGGCTCGATGATTCTTGGCAGCCCGGCGCGGGTGGTGATGCCGCTTTCTCCCGAGCAGTTGCAAGGCCTGCGAACCAGTGCTGACCATTACGCGGCCAATGCGAAACTCTACAGGGCCAGCCTGCACAAAATCGCCTGATACCGCACACACTTTCAATTTGAACCGGGAATACCGTTTGTCTGAAATCCATAAATTTATCTTCGAAGGCTTGCCCGTGCGCGGGGCCGTGGTTCGCCTGACTGACGCTTGGGTGGAGATTCTGCGCCGCCGTGCCAGCAACACCACACACGGCGCTTACCCGGCGCAGGTGCAGGCGCTGCTGGGCGAGATGACCGCAGCCGCCGTGCTGATGCAGTCCAACATCAAGTTCAATGGCTCGCTGATTGTTCAGGTGTTTGGTGATGGCCCGGTGAAACTCGCCGTGGTTGAGGTACAAAGCGACTTTGCCCTGCGCGCCACGGCCACCGTGAATGGTGAGGTGCCTGCGGACGCCTCGCTCAGTCAGATGGTGAATGTGGGCAATGAGGGCCGCTGTGCCATCACCCTTGACCCCGAAAACCGGCAGCCTGGCCAGCAGCCCTACCAGGGCGTGGTGCCGCTGTTTGGCGACCACAAAGAAAAGCTGGAAAAGTTCAGCGACGTGCTGCAGCACTACATGCTGCAAAGTGAGCAGCTTGACACCACGCTGGTGCTGGCGGCTGACGACAAGGTGGCGGCTGGCCTCTTGATTCAGCGCCTGCCGATGGCGGGCACGGGCAACCTGGCAGGCAGCGCGCAGCCCTCGGATGAAGACCAGATCGGCATCAATGAGCACTACAACCGCATTGCCGTGCTGGCCTCCAGCCTGAAGCCTGAAGAGCTTTTGACGCTGGATGTAGAAACAATTTTGCACCGCCTCTTCTGGGATGAAACCTTGCTGCGTTTTGCGCCCCTGCAAGGCGAGGTTGGCCCACATTTTTCGTGCACCTGCAACCGTGAGCGCGTCACCAAAATGATCAACGGCCTGGGCGTGGATGAGGCGCAGAGCATCATGCAAGAGCTGGGTCAGATTGAAGTGGGTTGCGATTTTTGTGGTGCGCAGTACCGCTTTGATGCGATCGATGTGGCGCAAATTTTTCGTCAACCCGGTGAACTGCCACCGGCCAGTTCAGCGGTGCAGTAACGCAGCAGGCTAGATCAGCTGGTCATCACGTGTTAACGCGTCATCCAGGCGCGTCAGCAAGGCGCGCAGCTTCTGCGCATTCTCAACGGCGTCGGTGGGCGCCGAAGGTTCACGCGGATGGGCACGCTGGTCAGCCAGATCAAACGCCAGGTTGAGCGCCGCCAGCACCGCAATGCGGTCACGTGCGCGTACCTTGCCGGCATCGCGAATCTTGCACATGGCGGTGTCAACTTTTTCCACGGCTTCCAGCAAGCGGGCATCGCCGCCATCGGGACAGCCGAGCAAGTAGCTCTGGCCCATGATTTGCACTTCAAGCTGCTTCATGAAAGACCCCGTGGGTTGTTGCCGTTCTGGCTGGCTGCCATGTCAGGCAGGCGCTCCAGCAACGCGTCCACGCGGGCACGCGCCGCGCTCAAGCGCGATTTCAGCGAATCGCGCTCTTGCGTGAGGGTGTCAATCTGCTGGTAAAGCAGGGCATTGGTGCGCGTGAGTTCTTCATAGCGCACCAGCAAGCGCTCAACGCGCTCGGTGATTTGGTCGATTTGGGTGAGTTCCGACATAGCCTTGCATTGTAGGGTTCCGGCAAGTTGGCCCGGCTAGAATCTGGCGCGTTGGTGCTCGCAGTGTGGTTCACACGCTGCAGTTCAACGGGAAGCAGGAGGGCGCGGCATTCATGCCAAACCTAACCTGCGCTGCCCCCGCAACGGTAAGTGGACGCTCCGCAAGGAGCCGCTTCCATCACAGCCACTGAGCGTTCTGAACACGCGCTTGGGAAGGCGATGGCGGTTGATTCCACCAGCCCGGATACCGGCCAACACGGTGGCTGCGCGCTTTGAAATGCGCGCAACCGTGACGCTCATGCACTGTCGGGGACGACGGTGAGAGCATTTTGATGGTTCATATTCATTCATGAAAACTCTTGTTTCTTCCAAGCGCGGTCGCGCTCCCGTGCGCTTTTTTGCGTCCGCTTTGGCGGTTTTTGCGGCTTTTCCGGTGCTGGCGCAAACGCCAAGTTCGACTTTGAGCGAGGTGGTGGTCACGGCCAGCCGCAATGAACAGTTGCTGGGTTCGGCCTTGCCGCACACCAGCGTCATCAGTCGGCAAGACATTGAGCGCTCGCAGGCCAGTGACCTGGTCACGCTGCTGCAACGTGAAGCCGGCTTGCAGCGCACACAAAATGGCGGCATAGGGACGGTTTCTAGTGTGTTCATGCGCGGCGCGCCATCACTGCAAACTCTGGTGCTGATTGACGGGGTACCACAAAACAAACAGGATGCGTCTGGCGCGGTCAGCCTGGAGCACCTGATGCTTGACAACGTTGAGCGGGTCGAAATTGTGCGTGGCAATGTGTCGGCTATTTACGGTTCGGGTGCGATTGGCGGTGTGATTCAGATTTTCACCAAAACCGGCAGCCTTGAGCCGTCTGCCAATCTGTCGCTGGAGTTGGGGCCGCGCGCGTCACGCAAAATGTCTGGCAGCGTCAGTGCCAGCTTGGGTGCCACATCGGTCAGCGCGGGACTCTCGCGTGTCACTACCGATGGGTTTTCGGCCATCAACACTGAACAATTGTCCGGTGCCAACCCGGACGTGGACGGCTATCGCAATACCAGCAGCCATCTGTCATTGGTGCACAAGCTCTCGTCCGACCACAATTTTGGCTTGCGTTTCATGCAATCTGAAGGCGATTCGGATTTTGACAATGCCTATGGTGCGCCTGCCGACCTTCACACCTCAACAACCCGCTTGAGCCAGACCACGCTGTTCACCGACAACCGCTGGGGCAACTGGCGCAGCCGTCTGTCGCTCAGCGAGCAGTCTGACAAAAGCAGCAGCCGTGACAATGGCTTTTTTGGTTCCAACGACGGCTTTACTACACGCGCCACGGTGCTGAGTTGGGTCAATTCGGTGGCGCTTGTCGGTGACTGGTTGGTTAGCGCCGGGCTGGATCAGCAGCGCCAGCGTGTGGATACCCGCAGCGACGTGTACGCAACTTACAGCCAGGCACGCAACGCCACGGCCGTGTTTGCTGGACTGGAGGGTAAATTGGGTCGCGGCAGCGCGCAACTCAATGTACGCCATGACATGGTCGGCGATTTGAGCCAAAGCACGGGTTTTCTGGGCTACGGTTTTCCGGTGACGGAGCAGGTCAAACTGACGGCGAGCACATCGACCGCTTTTAATGCGCCACCACTGGGTTATTTGTTTGCGCCCAGTTTCGGCAACCCCTTGCTCAAACCAGAGCGGGCCCGCAGCCATGAACTTGGTGTGCAGTATGAGCAGGGCCGCCAATTGCTGCGTGCGACCTATTTCGACACACGGATTCAAGACCAGTTGAACTACGACACCGCCAGCTTTGCCTTTGCCAACATAGGCCGCACGCGTAATTCAGGCCTGGAACTGTCTTACCGGGGCAGTGTGGGTGCCAGCGATGTGCGCGCCAGCCTGACGCTGCAGGACCCGGTGGATGAAATCACCCACCAGCGCCTGGCACGCCGTGCGGCCACCCTGCTGTCACTGGGCATCTCGCATCCGCTTGGGCCTTGGCGTTGGGGTGCTGACCTGCAATACAGTGGCGACCGACCCGATGCCTACAGTGACCCGGCCACTTTCAGCACCGTCACCACCACGTTGGCAGCCTATTCGGTGCTGGATTTGTCGCTGTCCTACAAGGTGTCGCCCACGGTGATGCT
>JBBQZG010000092.1:0-13100 GCA_038207945.1 Burkholderiales bacterium | reverse complement strand
TCGCAAATCAAGCGTCGCCCGTGTTTTCCTGAAAAAAGGCTCCGGCCAAATCGTCGTCAACGGCAAAGACATTCAAAACTTCTTTGGCCGCGAAACCTCGATCATGATCTGCAAGCAGCCCCTGATGCTGACGAACCACGCTGAAACCTTTGACATCATGGTCAACGTGGCAGGCGGCGGTGAGTCGGGTCAAGCCGGTGCAGTGCGCCACGGTATCACCCGTGCCCTGATCGACTACGACGCAACCCTCAAGCCCGAGTTGAGCAAAGCCGGTTTTGTGACCCGCGATGCCCGTGAAGTGGAACGTAAAAAGGTCGGTTTGCACGGTGCTCGCCGTCGCAAGCAGTTCTCCAAGCGTTAATTTCACGCTATCCAAAACAGCCGCCCGAATGCAAGTTCTGGCGGCTGTTTGCATCTGTAGCCAGGAAATACTTTCATGCGACTTCGATTGTTGATGCGACGCCTGACGGTCAGTGCCCCGCGCATGGCGGTTCGCAGCGCCTTGCCCTGGCCGTTTCGCTGGGCCATGCTGGCCATCGTCGCCGGTTTTTGCGCCGCCATTGCCTTGTGGGCGTTTGAGTTTGGCAAAGACATCGCCGGGCTCGACAAAGGCACCAAACAGCAGTTAGAGCAAATGCGACTGGAGAACGACGCACTGCGTGGTCAATTGGGTGCCCTCAACGACGAGCGCAACAAGGCGCAGTCGGTGGCCAATACCGCAGACATCTTGTTGACTGCAGAAAAAGTCTCGCAAGAAAAACTCATGGCTTTGAATCGGCAACTTGAAGTTGACAACCAGCAACTCAAGAGCGATTTAGGTTTCTTTGAGCAACTCATCCCGGCATCGCGCACGGCGGGAATCGCCATTCGTGGCCTGCAGGCTGAGCTGCAAACAGCAGGCGCACTCAAATGGCAGGTGTTGGTGATTCAGGCGGACAAGGACCCGGCAGAATTCAAAGGTCAGCTGGAGTTGACCTTTGCAGGACTTGAAAACGGCAAGCCTTGGGCTGCAAAATTGCCCGCAGGTACTCATCCTGTGGTGGTGAAACAATATGGCAGATTTGGCGGCCTCTATGCCGTGCCAGTCAATGTGGTGATCAAAAATGTCACGGCCAGGGTGCTGGAAGGGCAAACGGTGCGCGCGGTGCAGACCCTTAAACTCTGACGCTGGGCGCGATGTCAATTTACAAAGAGGT
The DNA here is from genome assembly GCA_038207945.1 of Burkholderiales bacterium. Lineage (GTDB taxonomy): Bacteria > Pseudomonadota > Gammaproteobacteria > Burkholderiales > Burkholderiaceae_C > Rhodoferax. Next base: position 11,904 of record JBBQZG010000092.1, on the reverse strand, counting down.
GCAGCATGTTCAGCAGAAAAAAACAACCGCCGATCAAAAGCCTGGTGGCATTGGGCTGTCAGATGGACGGCAACTTTAACTTTGCCGACGGGCTGCGGCTTGATGGCAGCATTCACGGCAACATCCTCGGCCAAGTCGATCGCCCAAGTATTTTGGTGATCTCCGAAACCGCCGTGGTCGTTGGCGAAATTGATGCCGACCATGTGATCATCAATGGCAAGGTAGATGGCCCGGTCACGGCTCGGCTGATGCTTGAATTGCAGCCCAAGGCGCGCATCACAGGTGACGTCACGTACAAGCTGCTGGAAATGCATCAAGGTGCCATTGTTGCGGGCAGGTTGTGCCCCATGGTAGGTGTGCCTGCTGAGGCGGTTGCGGATGAAAAGCCCACACTCAAACTAGCGGCAAATAACCCCTAGCCCAATACCCGATGAAATTGCTGTAGTATTGACCCATCAAACTTCTTGGAGAGACCAATGAGCGCCGTTGCTGAAAACATTCAAACCGAAATGCCTGCCCCTATTTTGTTCACCGACAGTGCGGCCGCCAAGGTGGCTGACCTGATTGCTGAAGAAGGCAACCCGGATTTGAAGCTGCGTGTGTTTGTGCAAGGTGGTGGTTGCTCGGGCTTTCAGTACGGCTTCACGTTTGATGAAGTCACCAACGAAGACGACACCACCATGACCAAAAACGGTGTGTCGCTGTTGATCGATGCCATGAGCTACCAATACCTGGTCGGCGCCGAGATTGACTACAAGGAAGACTTGCAGGGTGCACAATTTGTCATCAAAAACCCCAACGCCACCACCACGTGTGGCTGTGGGTCAAGCTTTTCCTGAGCTTTCGCCTTTTCAAAGAAGCCGCCCGTCGAGGCGGTTTTTTTTGTGACCCAAACGTCTGATCAGGCCGGGTAGATGGCCCCCAGAATGCGTGGGCCCGCAGCGCCGGTGACGCTGGGCAAGTTGCCCGGTTGGCGCTGCATGGTCTGGCGCGCCAGCCAGGCGAATGCGGCGGCTTCCACTTCCAATGGCGGTAGGCCATGCTGGTCTGAGGTGCTGACCTTCAGGTAAGGCAAGCCAGCTTGCAAGCGCTGCAACAGCTGCAGGTTAAACGCGCCGCCACCGCAAACGATCAAGTCACTGCTACTTTTAGCATAGCTGTCAACGCAGTCTACACAAGCGCTAGAGGTCAATTCTGTCAAAGTGTTTTGAATGTCTTGGGGTGGCGCATTGGCAAAACCCTGCAGCTTCTCTTCCAGCCAACGCAGGCTGAAGAGGTCACGGCCGGTGCTCTTGGGCGGTGGCAATGCGAAATAGGGATCATCTCGCAGCCGTTGCAGCAAGTTTGGCACCAGCTGGCCACTTGCAGCCCATGCGCCAGCCGCATCAAAGGCCTGTCGAGTGTGCCGCTGGCACCACGCATCCATCAAAGCGTTGCCAGGGCCGCAATCAAACCCCAGCACGGGCGCGCTTGGGTCGGCGGGCAGCACACTCAGGTTGGCAATGCCACCCAGGTTCAAGACGGCCACTGTGGCATCGGTCTTGCAGAACACATGGCGGTGAAACGCGGGCACCAAGGGTGCGCCTTGACCTCCTGCGGCGATGTCTCGGCTGCGAAGGTCAGCGACAACGTCGATGCCGGTGAGTTCAGCCAGCAGTGCCGGGTTGTTCAGTTGCAGTGTGTAACCTGCACCGGCAGGTGTGTCAGAGCTGCGCTGGGGCTGGTGGCGCACGGTTTGTCCGTGGGCACCGATGGCGGAAATGTTTTTGGCATTGATGCCGAGCTTGCCGCTTTGACTCAGCAGCTCACCAACCACCTTTGCATAGCTCGCAGCGATCACGTTGCCCGCCAGCGCGGCCCGGTGCAGTTCGTTCCCGGAAGGTGTGTTGAGGGCCAGCAACTCAGCCCGAAAGGCAGGGTCGAACGCCTGTGACGCGCTGGCCAAAACCTCTAGGCGGGGCCCCGAAAAATCCACCAGAACGCCGTCAGCCCCGTCAAGCGACGTACCAGACATCAAACCAATGTAGTAAGCCGACACGTCTATGCCACCCGTGGCTGTTGGGCTTGGCGTCGCGGCCCAGACGTTACTGAACTGCGGTCACATTGATTGTGGCTGCCGCCTGAAGTTCGTTTCTGACAGCTGCTGCCACCCGTTTGAAATGCGGCAGCATGGCGGCCGATACTGGCACGGTTTCGCTGCTTTGGGCCATCTTCATAGGGTCGTGTTGAACCCCGTTCACGCGCACTTCAAAATGCAGGTGCGGGCCAGTCGCCCAGCCGGTCGAGCCCACCAGACCAATGGTCTGCCCTTGGCTCACGGTTTGTCCGCGCTGCACCATGAGTTTGCTCAGGTGGGCATAGACGGTTTCGGTGTTGTTGCGGTGCCGAATGAAGATCACATTGCCGTAGCCGTTTTGCACACCGGAAAATTCGACCACGCCGTCGCCCACAGTGCGTGCCGGGGTGCCGGTGCTGGCAGCAAAGTCAGTGCCCAGATGGGGGCGGTTCTGCTTCAAAATTGGGTGAAAACGCATGGCAAAACCGCTGCTGACCCGCGAAAACTCAACGGGTGAACTTAAAAAGGCACGACGCAGGCTTTGGCCATCCAGCGTGTAGTAGCTGCCTTTGGCCACGCCGCCTGGTGCGTCCTGGCCGGGTGACTGGAACCACATGGCCTGAAAGGTTTTACCCGCATTGACAAATTCAGCGCTGAGCACGCGTCCGGTGCGCAAGGCTTCGCCATCGCCTTCCAGCACTTCATAGACCACGTTGAAGCGGTCATTTTTGCGCAAGGCACGTCGGAAGTCGATGTCGCTCGAGAAAATTTCAGCCATCTGTGTGGCGATGGCGTCCGGCAAGCCAGCGTCATCGGTGGCAGCAAACAGAGACGAGCGAATCGTGCCACTGGCCAGCCGTGACGTGGCCACCAGGGGGGCGGATTCCACGCGTGACACGAAGCCTTGGGCCGTGCGCTCAATGACCAGGCGCTGGAATACACCCTCGGTGTCTGCGCTCCAGCGGGCGGTGAGTTTGCTCAGGCGTTGGTCGCCCAGCGCTTGTGCGGTGACTTGACGCCCGCTGCGACCCAGCAATATTTGCTGCACGGTGCGGTCGTTGCGTAAAAAGGCAGCAGCTTCAAGATCATCGACGCCCAGGCGCTTGAGCAGCGTATCTGCCGTGTCGCTGGAGCGTGTGCTGTCGGTGCGGTAGAGCACCAAATTTTCAGGCATTGCGGCGCTTAATGGGGGCATGGTCAGGGGCTGCACCGATTCCAGCACCTCGCGCACCGGCAGGTCGGCGGCGTCGGGTGCCAAAGATGCCAGTGCAAATGCGCCACTGCCAGCAGCCAGTAAGAGCGCCGCGACAACAGCGCTCACGCGTTGGTGACGCTGCGCCAGCACGCGCGCGACGCCATGGGCGAAAACCTGCCCGTTTGATAGAAATTTATTGATCAAAAGAGAATCCAGATCGGTGGTTTGTCAGAAAGACACAACAGCCGTGAAGAAAAGGGTGCCTGCAAGCCACCTAAAATCACGAATCGACGAAATAGTGAGTATAAACCCGGTCCCCGAGGCCGCATCCGTGAAAACCCTTATGACTCTTGTCTCCATGCCTGAACCCACCATGACTGACCGTGTGCGGGAGGCTTTGGCCGTGACGCTGCGGGGCTGCGACGAACTGATTCCCCAGGAAGATTGGCTGAAAAAGCTGGCCCGCTCCGAGGCCGCAGGCACGCCGCTGCGCATCAAGCTGGGGCTGGACCCGACTGCGCCCGACATTCACATTGGCCACACCGTGGTGCTCAACAAGATGCGCCAGTTGCAGGATTTGGGTCACACGGTAATTTTTTTGATTGGCGACTTCACGACCTTGATCGGCGACCCGTCTGGCCGCAACACCACGCGTCCACCGCTCACACGCGAACAGATTGAGGTCAACGCCCAAACCTATTACCGCCAGGCCTCCATGGTGCTGGACCCGGCCAGGACGGAGATTCGTTACAACAGCGAGTGGGGTGACACCTTGGGCTCGCGCGGCATGATCGAGCTGGCGGCCAAGTACACCGTGGCGCGCATGATGGAGCGCAATGACTTTCACGATCGCTTTCATGGGGGCCAATCGATCAGCGTGCATGAGTTTTTGTACCCGCTGATGCAGGGTTATGACAGCGTGGCGCTCAAGAGCGACCTGGAGCTCGGCGGTACCGACCAGAAATTCAATTTGTTGATGGGCCGCCATTTGCAGGTGGAATACGGCCAGGAGCCGCAGTGCATCTTGACCATGCCGCTGCTCGAAGGGCTGGACGGCATCGAGAAAATGTCCAAGAGCAAAAACAACTACATCGGCATCAGCGAAGACGCCAACACCATGTTTGCCAAGGTGTTGCGTATTTCTGACGTGCTGATGTGGCGCTGGTACACCTTGTTGAGCTTCCAGAGCGAGGCGCATATTGCCGCGTTGAGAGCCGAAGTGGCTGACGGGCGCAACCCGAAGGACGCCAAGGTGGCGCTGGCCAAGGAGATCACCGCCCGCTTTCACTCAAGTGCAGCCGCTGATGCCGCCGAGCAGGATTTCATCAACCGCGCACGAGGTGGTGTGCCCGACGAGATTGCCGAGCTGAGCTTGTCGCTGGGAGAGGGCGGCGCGCCGTTCGGCATTGCCGCATTGCTCAAGTCTGCGGGCTTGGCTGCATCCAGTGGCGAAGGCAACCGCCTGATAGAGGGCGGTGGTGTGCGGGTGGATTCCAGTGTGGTCAGTGACAAGGGCTTGAAGCTGGGCGCAGGCACGTATGTGCTGCAAGTGGGCAAACGCAAGTTTGCGCGCGTCACGCTGGGTTGATCCCGTAGGCTGCTTGAGGCTTATTTAATAAGCTTTTTGGCCTCTAGCCCTTTATTTACAAGCAATGTATGCTATATTTATAATAGCAATTGACATTCAGGCGGTCTCAACCGATGCACCCGGTGACTTGGCGCAGCACCTGCACCAGATGCGTCAGGTTGAAAGGTTTGCCCACATGGTCGTTCATGCCGGCCTCAAGGCAGGCGGCACGGTCGGTGTCCATGGCATTGGCCGTCATGGCCACAATCGGCAGCGTGTGGGCATCCAGCGTTTGACGAATGGTGCGGGTGGCGGTCAGGCCGTCCATGACCGGCATTTGCATGTCCATCAACACCACATCAAAAGGCTCGCCAGCGCTGGCAATGAGGTCCAGCGCCTCTTGGCCGTGGTTGGCCAAGGTCACCACGGCGCCTTCACCTTCGAGCAACTCGCTGGCGATTTGCTGGTTCACAAAATTGTCTTCCGCCACCAGGATGCGCATACCGGTCAAGCTGGGCAAGACCGCTGCAACGTCTGACGCCAGAACGGCGGCCAAGGGAGTCCCGTGAGCGCCGTCGTCAGCCGCTGCCAGTGCCACCGGCAGCGACAGCGTGAAGTAAAAACGGCTGCCGCGCCCCAGAGCGCTCTGCAACTGCAACTTGCCACCCATCAATTCAATCAAACGTTGGCTAATGGCCAAGCCCAGCCCGGTACCACCGAAGCGGCGCGTGGTGGAGGCCTCGGCTTGTGTGAAACCGCTGAAAATTTTGGCCTGGTTCTCTGCGGCAATGCCAATGCCGTTGTCTTGCACGGCAAATTTCAACATGACGCGGTCTGGCGTTTGGTCGACCAGCTCAATCGACAGCGTCACCTGGCCTTGTGCGGTGAATTTGACGGCGTTGCCACACAAGTTGATCAGCACTTGCTTGAGCCGCAGCGTGTCGCCTGTCACCCGCTGGGGCAGGTCGGGTGCCAAGTGCACTGACAGTTCGACCGGCTTGGTGCCAATGTAGGCGTTGACGATGACCTTGGTGTCAGACATCAATTGCGCCAGGGCAAAGGGCTGCGCGTCGAGTGTCATCTTGCCAGCCTCGGCTTTGGACAAATCCAAAATGTCATTGATCAAACCCAGCAGCGACTCGGCGGCCCTTTCGCTCTTGGCTGCATAGTCTGCCTGCTGGGGCGTGAGCTGCGTTCTGCCGAGCAGGGTGAGCATGCCCAGGATCGCATTCATGGGGGTACGGATCTCGTGGCTCATGTTGGCCAAAAACTGGCTCTTGGCGTGTGATGCTTCTTGTGCAGCCTCAGTTGCCTTGACCAGTTCGGTGATGTCAACCCGAAAGCCCACGGTATAGCCGTTGGTCATGCGTCGCTCCATGACGCGCAGGGTGCGTCCATCGTCGAGCTTCTGGTCCAGGCGGGACTGTGCTTGCTGATGAATGGCCAGTCGCTCGGCCACCCACTGCGCGATGCGACCGACGGCCTGCGGGTGTTGCCCGCGCTCAGCGCCCTTGCGGATGATGGCTTCAAACGTTTGACCCGGTACGATCACGTCAGCGCACAGGGGGTAAATGTCACGATAGCGCTGGTTGCACAACACCAGTTTGTCCTGGTCATCAAACAGCGCGAAGGCATCGTCCAGGGCTTCGATGCTGCCTTGCAGCAAATCGGCATTGCGTTTGGCCAGAGCTTCGGCAGCCTTGCGCGCGGTGATGTCGATCCGAATGGAGACGAATTTTTCAACCTCGCCATCGTCACCGACAAAAGGTGCAATGAACGTGTCCACCCAATACATCGTGCCATCTTTGGCACGGTTGCAAACCTCGCTGCGCCACGGCGTACCAGCAGCAATGGTGTGCCACATGCGGGTCCAGAAGGCGCGTTCATGCACGCCGGAGTTGATGCGCTGGTGTGTCTGCCCGATCAACTCCTCGCGCTTGAAACCACTGATGTCACAAAATGCATCGTTCACCTGGGTGATGCGTCCCTCGCGGTCTGCCACCGACACAATGCCCAACAAATCAAGGGTGCTGAGCAAGGCGTTGTTGTCGCGCAGGGCGGCTTCAAGGCGGTGCGTCGCCAGCCGGCGTTCAGTGATGTCCGTCTGGATCGCCATGTAGCCGGTCAAAGCCCCGTCCTGGTCGTGCAGTGGCTTGATTTCAAGCTCCAGCCAGTAGTCCCGCCCCTGCTTGCTGCGGTTGAGGATTTCACTGCGAAAGGTTTGGCCGGCGAGTAAGGACTCATGCATGCGGGCGATCGTGGCAGGGTCCGTCAAACCAGTTTGTAGAAAAGCCGGTGATCGGCCCATCACCTCGGCCGCGCTGTAGCCGGACATACGCTCAAAGCCCGGGTTGACCCAGGTGATGCGCCGCTGCGGGTCGGTGATGACGACGGCATTCGATGTCTCTTGGGCCACTAAGGCCAGCCGATGCAGGTCTTGCGTCATGCTGCGCGCCAGTGCCTCGGCGCGCTGCCGGGCAAAGGCCTGCTGCCAAAGCAGCAAGGCCAACAAGGCGCTGGTCAACGTGCCACCCAGCCCCACCAGCCATGGCAGGGGATTGGCGGCGGCGGCATCAAAGTTGGCACTGCTGGTCACTTGCAAGGTCAGCTGCCGACCTGGCATGGGCAAGGTGTGAACGGATTGAAAACGGTGGCCAGGTGGTTGCTGGTTTTCAAACATCAGCGGGCTGGTTGTGGCATCCGGGCTTTTGTCTGTGAGTTTGAGGGTGAGTCCCTGCCCAGACATGCTGTCAATGCCATCCAGCAGCTCGCTGAGCACCATCGGCGCGTAGATCACGCCCCGCAGTGCGACGCGCCGCTCCGTGGCGGAGTTCAGCCGCTCAGCCTTGTGATAAACCGGTGTGTAGAGCAGAACCCCTGGGGTGCGCTTGTTGTCCTGAACCAGGGCGATCGGGGCCGACATGGCAGGCTCGGCGCTGTCAATGGCCAATTCAATGGCCGCGCGTCGGCGGGCCTCAGAGCCCACATCCAGCCCTTGCGCGCCCGCGTTGTCCACCGCCGGTTCAACGAGTTTGATCACATATAGCGTGTCGTGCTGGTTGTTACCGAGGCTGCGCAGGACAAATTCGGGCGCGCCGTCCTGGCGTGCCTCTTGCAAAAATGTACCAAGCGCATCACGCGGCACGCGTTCAATGAAGCCAAAGCCGCGCACGCCTGGAAACTCAGTGGGCAAATCGCGCGAAAACACGTAGTCCGAGAATTCGCTTCGCGTGACTTTTTCGCTGGCGGCGTAGAGGCCTCTTGCACCATTCAGACCGTATAGCGGCTGCGTCAGGCGGCGCACAATCTCGCTGCTGGTGCGCTCGGCCAGGCGCTGATACTGCGCTTCGGTTTGGGTCTCGATGCGTTGGTTTAACCACAGTGCCAGTGCCAGTGACACAGCCACACCGCAAAAAAGCAATCCTGCGGCCAATGCCTGAGCGGCGGAGGGTTGGCGATTGAGCCAGAATTTCATGTGTTTTATGCGGACAAATATGACAAGTCACCAACAATTGCATTTCATGATACGACACGCATCGTTGTCGGCCGGCAACAGGCTGAAAGGCGAGGGGGGCATCACATGATGGCCTTGCTGCAACGTGTGCGCCACGCGCGCGTCGAGGTGGCGGGCCAGCCTGTGGGCGAGATTAGTGCCGGCTTGCTGGTGCTGTTGTGTGCCGAACGCGGAGACACCGAGGTGCAAAGCGACAAGCTGCTGGCCAAAATTCTCAAATTGCGCATCTTCAGCGACACGGCGGGCAAGATGAACCACAGTGTGCAGGCCATGGACGGCGCGGGCACGGTGGGTGGCTTGTTGCTGGTAAGCCAGTTCACTCTGGCGGCGGATGCCTCTGGCGGTAACCGGCCCAGCTTTACCGCCGCCGCCGCGCCAGATGAAGGGCAGCGTTTGTACGGTTATTTTGTGGCGCAGGCCCGAAAACTGCATCCCGTGGTGCAGACCGGTGTGTTTGCCGCCGACATGCAGGTGAGCCTGGTCAACGATGGACCCGTGACGGTTCCGCTGCGCGTTGCACCTGTTGACAGCACGCCGCGATAATCTCGCCCCATGTCTTTTGTGTTTGAACGTCCGTCCCCGCTGCGCCGCCTGACCTCCTGGTTTTCCGGGTTTGACGGGCCGCTGGCGTTTGCTGTATTTATCCTGGTGTGCGCGGGTTTGTTGACCATGTACTCCTCCGGTTATGACCATGGCACGCGTTTTGAAGACCATGCGCGCAACATGCTGATTGCCGGGTTCATCATGTTTGTGGTGGCCCAAATCCCGCCACAGCGCTTGATGGCATTGGCGGTGCCGCTCTACATTTTGGGTGTCACGCTGTTGATTGCGGTGGCCGTGTTTGGCGTGACCAAGAAGGGCGCCAAGCGTTGGCTGAATGTGGGTGTCACGATTCAACCCAGTGAAATTCTCAAGATTGCCATGCCGCTGATGCTGGCCTGGTGGTTTCAGAAGCGCGAAGGCCAACTGCGCCCGCTGGACTTTCTGGTGGCCGGCTTGTTGCTGGCGCTGCCGGTGGGCTTGATCATGAAGCAGCCTGACCTGGGCACCTCGTTGCTGGTGCTGGCGGCGGGCCTGTCGGTGATTTTTTTTGCCGGCTTGAGCTGGAAGCTGGTGGCGCCACCGCTGCTGCTTGGGCTGGTCGGCATCACCTTGCTGGTGGTGTTTGAGCCTGAACTGTGCGCGGATGGCGTCAACTGGCCCTTGCTGCGCGAGTACCAGCAGCAACGCGTGTGCACCTTGCTTGACCCCACGCGTGACCCGTTGGGCAAAGGGTTTCACATCATTCAGGGCATGATTGCGATTGGCTCTGGCGGCTTTTGGGGCAAGGGCTTCATGCAAGGCACACAAACCCACCTGGAATTCATTCCAGAGCGCACCACCGATTTTATTTTTGCTGCGTTTTCTGAAGAATTTGGCCTGTTGGGTAACCTGCTGCTGATTGCCGCTTTCCTCTTTCTGGTGCTGCGTGCCCTGGTGATCGCGCTGGAGGCTCCTACCGTGTTCACCCGATTGCTGGGTGGCGCGATGGCGATGATCTTCTTTTGCTACGCGTTTGTGAACATGGGCATGGTCAGCGGCATTTTGCCGGTGGTGGGCGTGCCCCTGCCATTCATCAGCTATGGCGGCACCGCCATGGTCACCCTTGGCTTGGGGCTGGGTGTGCTGATGTCGATTGCCAAGTCCAAAAGGCTGGTGCAATCCTGATGCCGCATGGCTCAAGTGGTTGAGTGCAGCCACTGACAGCCCAAACTGACCCCAAGCCCTAGAATCGCGCGATGATTTCACGCGAACCCACCCTCGAACGCCTAAGCGTTGCCAAGTCCCTGTTGCTCACCCCGTTTGGGCTGGATGAATCTCACCTGGCGCGCGCGCTGGCTGAGATCAAGGCGCACAAGGTCGATGAGGCTGACCTGTACTTCCAGTACACCCGCTCGGAGGGCTGGAGTCTGGAGGAGGGCATTGTCAAAACCGGCTCGTTTTCCATTGACCAGGGCGTGGGGGTGCGCGCCGTCAGTGGCGAAAAAACGGCCTTTGCGTATTCAGATGACATTTCTGAGGCGTCGCTGCTGGATGCGGCCCGAACTGTACGGGCAATTTCAAATGTAGCCCAGGTAGGGCGTGCACGAGTAGCTACTAAAAAAATAGCATCCTCGCGGTCCCTGTACCACGGCTTGGACCCGATTGCCAGCCTGGACAGCACGGCCAAGGTCAAGCTGCTGGAGAAAGTAGAGCAACTCGCCCGTGCCAAAGACCCGCGTGTGGCGCAAGTCATGGCCGGTTTGGCAGCAGAATACGACGTGGTGCTGGTGGCCCGGGCCGACGGCACCCTGGCTGCTGACGTGCGCCCACTGGTGCGCCTGAGTGTGACGGTGATTGCCGAGCAGAAAGGCCGCCGTGAAATGGGGTCGGCCGGGGGTGGCGGACGTTTTGGTTTTGCTTATTTTGACGATGCGCTGATTGGTCAGTATGTGGATGAAGCGGTGTCGGCTGCGCTCACCAACCTGGAAGCCCGCCCGGCCCCAGCCGGTGAAATGACGGTGGTGCTCGGCTCTGGCTGGCCCGGTATTTTGTTGCACGAAGCCATCGGCCACGGGCTGGAGGGCGACTTCAACCGCAAGGGTTCCAGCGCGTTCAGTGGCCGTATCGGCCAACGTGTGGCGGCCAAAGGCGTGACGGTGCTCGATGACGGCACCCTCAATGACCGGCGCGGCTCGCTCAACGTGGACGATGAGGGTAACGCCAGCCAGCGCAACGTGCTGATTGAAGACGGCATTCTCAAGGGCTACATCCAGGACGCGATGAACGCGCGCCTGAGCGGCGTCAAGCCCACCGGCAATGGGCGGCGCGAGAGTTATGCGCATGTGCCGATCCCGCGCATGACCAACACCTACATGCTGGGTGGCGACAAGGCACCCGAGGAAATCGTCGCCAGCATCAAAAAAGGCTTGTATGCCACCAATTTCGGTGGTGGCCAGGTTGACATCACCTCAGGCAAGTTTGTGTTTTCAGCCAGCCAGGCGTATTGGGTGGAAAACGGCAAGATTCAATACCCGGTGAAGGGCGCCACGCTGGTGGGTAGCGGGCCGGAATGCCTGAAGCGCGTCAGCATGATCGGCAACGACATGAAGCTCGACAGCGGTGTCGGCACCTGCGGCAAGGAAGGGCAAAGCGTGCCGGTGGGGGTAGGCCAGCCCACCCTTCGGCTGGACGGGTTGACGGTCGGCGGCACGGCTTGATCGGGCATCTCGCCCATCGTGGCACACCGGCAGGCCCAACACCGGTGCTTCAAACTGTCAGTTTTTTGGTGAAATGACTGTGCTACATTTCTAATCCATGACATCAATGACTTTCTTTTTTGGCTTCTATTGGTTCTCAGGCGCCGCTGGCGGTAGAGAGTTCTAAACGTTCCCAAACAAAACGTCCTGATGTCTCCAAACCGCCGGCAGCCCCGGCGGTTTTTTTATGTGTTTTTGATGTCAAACCTGCAAGGAAATCTTTCATGAATGCCAAAGCCGTTGCCGCGCTCGACCAGGATGCCTGGGTCAATTCTTTGAATGTGAATGCCACCG
>JBBQZG010000091.1:0-13161 GCA_038207945.1 Burkholderiales bacterium | reverse complement strand
CGTCACGCTGACGCCCACGGCCTTCTCCGGTGCGCAATGGTGTGCTGACGCGCTCTGCGCAACGCCGCTGAGCGGCGCCATCACCGTGGCCAGTGGTGCCACGATTTACCTGCGCGAGCCCACGGCACGCAGCGACACACTGGGCGGCACGGCCACCAGCACACTCACCAGTGCAGTACAGTGCCTCAACTCCTCAACAGCCAGTTTTGGAACGGATTCGACATCGTGCAACGTAGCCTTTGCCGGCGCAGGTTTTCTGGTGACAACGGCCAACCACCGTTCTTGCTCGCCACAAACCGTCACCCTCCAAGCCGTGCAATCCAACGCCACGGGCAGCGCGTGCGTACCGGCCTTCAACGGCGTGAACCGCAATGTGTCGCTGTCTTCGGGCTACACCAACCCGACAACGGGCAGCAAAACCGCCAGCCTGAATTACGTCACATCTTCCGGTGGTGCGACGTCAGCAGTGGCTTCTCTCTCGGTGGCCGCGGGAAGCGCCACCACTTTGACCAATCTGTACTTTGACGCCACTGGCACGGCACGCTTAACCGGCTTGACCTACCCCGATGTCGGCCAAGTCACTTTGTTCCCAACCTATGCAGGTAGCGCCGCGACCAACGATACCGGGCTGGCACTCTCAGCGGTCAGTGGCAACGTGTTCATCACAGCGCCTGCCAGTTTTGCATTCAGCGCGATTCCTGCTGCGCCCCTGACTGCAGGTAGTCCATTTAATGCGACGGTGACGGCCATCAATGCCTGCACCACGCCCGCAGCAACACCGAATTTTGGCAAGGAGACAACGCCAGCCACAGTGCCCCTTACATCGACCAATCCACTGCCGGCCCCGGGTAACGCCACGGCGATTAATCAGACGGTAAGCGGTTTTAACGCCGGATCGGCCAGCACCAATGTGACCTGGAACGAAGTGGGAACAGTAGACCTGGTGGCGACGGCTGCGAACTACCTGGACTCAGGCTTGACCAGCACGGGCACGCAATCGGCCGTGGGCCGTTTCAAACCTGCCTACTTTGATACGGCTTTGGTGCAAGGGTGCGGTAGCTTCACCTATTCTGGTCAACCGGTTGCCATCACTGTGACGGCCAAGGCCAGCGGCGGGGTGAACACCACGGCAAATTACGCGGGCACCTCCTGGGCACGGTTGGTGACCCTGTCCGATGCCAATGGTGGCACTGGCACCTGGAGCGCCAACTCGATTGCGGCGGCCAGTTTTGCCAATGGGGCAGGTACGGCGCCGGCTGCCAGCTACACCTTTGCAGTCAAGGCAACCGTGCCGACCACCATCAAGCTGCGCGGCAAGGAGCCAACTGGTGCCGATGGCGTGGAATCCAGCACCGGTACCGAGGCGACCACAAGTGTTCGCAGTGGCCGCATTCGCCTGCAAAACGCTTACGGGTCAGAGTTGCTGGCATTGCCGGTGCTGGCGCGCCTGGAGTATTACGACACCGTCATGTCCCCAGGCTGGCACGTCGGCACGGATAGCTGCACCAGCCTGACTTCGGGCAACTTTGCCTACAGTTTTCCGGTCAACGCGCGGAACAATCTGGCAGCGTGCGAGACCTCCGGCACGCTGAGTGGTAGCAACCCCGCACTGAACTTGTCGCTGGCCAAGCCGTGCACTGGCTCGCCATGTGCCGGCAACATTGGTTGGACGAATATCGTGCTTAATCTGGGCGACGCTGCGCTGGGCACAGTGGCTGGCGAAACATTTGGCAGGTGCACAGCGGTGGGGGCTTCAGGGGGTCCAGAGACACCGGCGAACTTGCCATGGCTAACGTTTGATTGGTTGGGTGCCGGCGCAACGAACCCAAAGGCGCGCGCAACGTTTGGCGTCTACAAAAGCCCGCTGATTTACCGTCGCGAGAACTATTGACACAATGGCGCTACACCCACAGCCCATACAAGCTTTTTCAGCGCGACCACGCCCCAGAAACGCAGCAAGTTGACATTGGTTGCGCTTCAGGGTGCACGGTTTCAATCTGTTACCGTTCGGCTTGGGGGCGTTGCGTGCAGGTCATTTTGGGCAACATTGACTTGACGTCTGAGGGTGGTTTGAATGCGCTCAGATCTCGCCCATCCAACCCGTTATTTTCAAAGCCCACCCTCCTTCGAATTTGATATCAAGAGCGATTACAGGACCCATCATGCTTGACCTGCTCATTCACAACGCCACCCTGCCCGACGGACGCACCGCCATGTCGGTTGCGGTGCGCGACGGCACAATTGTTGAAGTTGCCCCCCAACTGAACGTGCCAGCGCACCAGCACCTCGACGCGCAGGGCCAGTTACTCAGCCCACCGTTTGTGGACCCACACTTTCACATGGATGCCACGCTCAGCTACGGTTCGCCGCGCGTCAACCAGTCCGGCACGTTGCTGGAAGGCATTGCGCTGTGGAGCGAGCTCAAGCCTTTGCTCACGCAAGAGGCACTGATTGAGCGGGCATTGACGTATTGCGACTGGGCAGTGGCCAAAGGCCTGCTGGCTATTCGCAGCCATGTCGATGTGTGTGATGACCGCTTGTTGGCGGTCGATGCGTTGCTGGAAGTCAAGCGCCAGGTGGCCCCCTATATTGATCTGCAACTGGTGGCGTTCCCGCAAGATGGCGTGCTGCGCAGCCACAGTGCGCTGGCTAACCTGAAGCGCGCACTTGCCAAGGGCGTGGACGTGGTGGGCGGCATTCCGCACTTTGAGCGCACGTCCGCGCAGGGAGCGGCCAGCGTCAAGCTGTTGTGCGAGATCGCCGCCGAGCGCGGCCTGCGCGTGGACATGCATTGCGACGAATCGGACGACCCGCTGTCACGGCATGTGGAAACGCTGGCGTTTGAGACCCAGCGCCTGGGTCTGCATGGGCGTGTGACCGGCTCGCACCTGACCTCGATGCACAGCATGGACAACTACTATGTGAGCAAACTGATCGCCCTCATCGCCGAGGCACAGTTGCATGCCGTGGCCAACCCGCTGATCAACATCACGCTGCAGGGACGCCACGACACGTATCCAAAGCGCCGTGGCATGACGCGTGTGCCCGAGTTGCTGGCGGCTGGCATTAACGTGGCGTTTGGCCTTGACTGCGTGATGGACCCCTGGTATTCACTGGGTTCAGGCGACATGCTTGAAGTAGCACACATGGGCCTGCATGTGGCGCAAATGACCAGTCAAAACGCCATGCGCCAGTGTTTTGACGCCGTCACCGTCAACGCCGCACGTGTGATGGGCCTGGAGTGCTACGGGCTGGCCGTGGGCTGCCACGCTGACTTTGTGTTGCTGCAGGCGCACGATCCGGTAGAAGCCATTCGACTGCGCGCCACCCGGCTCAAGGTGTTCAAGCGTGGGCGCTTGCTGTCAGAAGCGCCCGCATCAGAGAGCCGGTTGTTTCTGGCTGGTCGGCCGGGGCAGACTTCCTGGATGCGCCAAGCCACATCGGCTTTTTCCCCGTCAGGGTCGTGACTGTTTTACACCCTTGATTTCAACCTGCACCCGGCGATTAGGCAGCAGGCATTCCTGCAAATCCGCACGCTTCTTGAACTGCGCCTGGCAGGCCTGAACCTGGTCGTTGTCGCCCTTGGCGTCAACGGAGACGCTTGACACCATCAAGCCCTGTGCAACCAGCAAATCGCGCACAGTGTTCACGCGTTTTTGCGAAAGCTGCTGGTTGTAATCTTTATGGCCGGTTTCGTTCAGGCGGTCGGCATGGCCCACCAGCGCAAGCGAAGTGATGGTGATGCCCTCCAGCTTGACGCGCGACACCAGGTTGTCCAGTTCGGCACGGCTGGCACTGCGAATGTGTTCAGACGTGTGTTGGTCAAAATCAAACAGCACACGCGCACTCAGCGTCATTGATACAGGTGGCAATGGCACCGGAGCTACTAAGATTTCAGGAGCTACTGGTGCTTTAGAACATTGGGCTACGAGAACATTTGCCTCAGAAACAAGCGCCTCGGCAATTTGCACATAGGGTTTGGCGTGGCGCCACTGCTGCTGGTTATGCTCATTGCCCGCGTGCACCAACTCCACCTCGGCGCACGCCACCTTGGGCCAGGCGCACTGAAAACCACTGTCTTTCTTCAGCGCCTCGGTGCGCGCCCATAAATCAGGGCGAAGGCGCGCCGCACCGTTGACCAGTGGCGTGTCCATGGGCAAGGGTTGGGCCTTTTTCTCCAGCGCAATGACGAGTTTTTCGGACTCGGTCAGGGCTTCCTGCGGGAAAGCGCTGCGGTCGTTGCGGGTGTATTCGTGCAGCGACACGTCCAGCCAGCATTGCGCCTTGCTCAGGTGGTAGTCACGCACCGGCACCCCCCGCTCGTTGAGCTGGTGAATGCGCTCTTGCAGGATTTTGTAGGCGTCGTGGTCGGTCTGAATGGCAACATCAGAAATACGCTCGGACGCTGGCGTCAACTGGGTGGGTTGCGCCAGGGCGGTGGTGCTCGCGAGCAACAAGACCAGTGCGAGGGAAGAGGTAGGGATATTCATGGTTCAGGTTCCGTCAAGGGCTCAACGATCGAGCGTGCGGTTAATGGTTTTGTTGTCGCCAGCAAACAGGTTTTGGTCAAACTTGAAGCGCAGCCGCAAGTACGCGCCTTGCTGGGTGTACTCGTAACCTGCCAGGTCGCGGTCAGCGTAGAAACCCGAGCTGTTGAAGCCCACCGACAACCACAAATTTTGCTTGAGCAGGTAGCCCACCTCCAGACCTAGCGCCTGCTGTCGTGCGCCATACTGACCAAATTGCACGGAGCCCATCAAGCCCAGATCCCAGTTTTCAGAGACGTCATAGATCACCCGGCCGGACAACAACTGCGCGCGGAATGAGTCGTTGACATTCCCTTGAAACTGGTCAGTCTGCCATTTGCCGGCGACCCGGCCTGTGACCCACCAGGGCCGTGAGGGGTGCCAGTCAGCGTGCAGTGACACGATGTGCGCCTTGCTGCTCAGCGAACCGGAGGAGAGGCTGTCGTCACGCTCGGTTTTGTACTCGTACTTGGCCAGTGCATTCACGCGGTTGGTGTCGGTGTCACGGTAGGCCGCGCCAAATTGCACACGGTCCTGGTAAACATCGCCACGGGCGTCGTATTTGGTTTGCAGCAGGTAGTTGCGCGCCAAAAAAGTCCAGTCGCGGTTGATTTTTCGGGCCGCCATGACCTGCCAGAGTGTGGTCTGAAAGGCCTCGTTGTCAGCTGTGCCCGACACGTCACCACTGGTGCGGTACTCCAGCTTGGTCGAGCCTTTCCACAGCGGGTGAGCGGTGTAGTCGACCCCCACCGATACGGCTTGCGTGGCGGGCGCCAGGCCCGACACCACTTGCGTGTACTCGTAAGCCGTGTTCAGGCGAAGGCCGGGGGCAAAGTCCCAGCCGTTACGAATGCCTGAGGCCAGTTGGTTGTCGCGCCCACTCAAGGCATCACGTAAACGGTATTCACTGAACACTTGGGTGTCACGCCAGTAGGAGGTGTCAACGCCGAAGACCAACGCACGGCTGTCGTTGCTGTCGGTCGTCACCGAATCAGGGCTGCTCAGGCCGGTTTGCGTCTCGGCGCGGGCGTACAAACGGGTGCGCTCGGCAATCTGGTAGTCAGCGCCGAGCGCATAACGCTGGCGCGGATCGCCATTGATCTCATGCTCAATTTCGCCGCCCACAGTGAAGCGGTCAGTGGCCTTGAAACCCAGACCCACACGCAACGAATCGCTGCGCAAACCATCAGTATTTAAACTGCTGGTGCCAGTAGGCGTGGTGCTGGTGGTGATCAGTGGCAGGCCGGTGATCGGGTCGAGGATCTGGTTGCCAAAGCCCACCGCACCACCGCCCGAACCGCTGGCAATGCTGCTGGTCAGGCCCGCAGTGGAGGAGAAAGGCGAGGCCTGTGTGCCAACCGTCGTACCCGCCGACTCGCGCAGGGAGCGCAGGCCGATATCCAGCGTCAGCCGTTCGCTCAGCTTTTGCGTGACCCCCACTTGCGCTGCATCGCTTTCAGAAGACCCCGGGGCGCGATCTGCGCTGTGCTGAAGTTGTGCATAAAGCTTGGTGCTGTCGCTGACTTTGTAGGCACCGCGTGCAAAGGCCTCGACCCGGCCCCCATTCAAGGGCGCAGCCTGGTTGTTGAATGTGGCATCTGACTGGCCAATGAAGACACGCCCTTCGGTGCGTTCATCTTCATGCGCCAGTTCAACCCGCCAGGCCTGGCCCGTGACGTTGCCCACCAGCCCCTGCAGGCCGGACTGGGTGCTGGTATTGAACGGGTTGGTATTGACTTCCGTCGTAGTCTGGGCCACCTCGGCCACCAGCATGGTTTGAGCGGCGATGCGCCAGCTCATGTTCAGGCTGGCCAGGCGGAAAGCGGCCAGCGGATTCTGGTCTTCGACCAGCGAGCCACCAATTTCCAGCTTGTCGTTAATCCGAAATTGACCGTCTGCACCCATCACCCAGAAGGCATCGCCACCCTGATCCACCTCATAGGTGACGCGCAAGGTGACGGGGTTCAGGTTGTCGTCAAAAGCTGACAGAAATTGGTTCAAGATGATGCGGCCACTGAAAGGCTCAAAGCTGTAGTCCGCCAGCCGCGTCAGTGGCCTGACATTGAGAATGCGGGCCGGCGCGTTGCGGTCGCGCACCACCACCTCAACTTTCTCGCTGTCGGCCAAGGCGGCGTTGTTGCGCAAGCCGTAGGGACCACTGCCCTGGCTGGCGAACTCTTCCACCACTTGGCGCAGCGTGTCGCGAAAGGCAAACACATTGCCCATCGCCCCATCTTTTTCAGCATGCCAGCGCACGCCGGTGGCACTGCGGTTGTAAGCGCCAAGGCTACGCTGCTGAACCGAGGCCACTGCGCCGTTGCCACCGCGCTGGCTGAAGCCATCACCCGTCGAAAAATCGCCATACAGGAGGTAGCTCTTGCCATGATCTATCCGTACATACAGCGGACTGTCAGATTTGGTGTCATCCCCCTTGAGGGAGGCATCGCCATAAACCGGGTAAAACTCATCTGGCTTGATGTCCGAGAGCAGGCGCGAGCGCACCTCCTTGTCTGAGTCATAGGACGCCGTCAACAGGTACTCGCCCTTGACCACGCCTTTCAGGAAGAACGCCGCACGCGCCGCCACGCTGCTCTTGCCGTCGTTGAAGACGCGGCTGAAGTGCTGAATTTCCCGCTCAAAGGTGTTGTTGTTGCGCACCGGCTCCACCAGGCTACCCCGACCACTGAGGTTGATCACACCTTCGACCAGACCCGCTGCCACCATCTCGCGCATATCTGGCACAAAACTGACCAGGCCCGAGGCCTCTTGCGCCCCGACGGTCACGCGCAATTGCACATCTTGTGGCGCCATGGGCGCCAGCAGGCTGAAACGGGCCACACCCTGACGCACTTCCAGTTGCACACCGGGCGTGGTGCGGTCAGCATCGCGGCCGCGTGGGCCGGCCTCGTCGGTGGCAGCACCGGGCAGCAAAATGCGCCCACCGGTGGTCTCGATGGTGGCGAAGACCGTGCCAGCAAAGGGTTTGCCATCGGCACCCATCACCCGCAGCGTCACCGGCACGGCGGTTTGACCATCAGCTGGAATACCGTTGCGCGCCACCTCGACCACCAGGCGCGAGGCGCTGGCGTTGACGCTGTAATCCACTGCATCAACCTTGGCCTTGAACACGCTTGATTCCTGGCCTGGCAAGGCGGCATCGGGTTTAGCCAAGGGGTACAGCGGCTGCGCACCGGGCGCCCAGGGGCTGGCTTGTGTTTGCGCCAGAAGGGCATCACTGCCCGGTGTGGCTTGCGCCCACGCCCCGTGTGGCAGGGACGCCAAGACGGCCAGTGCCAGTGTGGAATAACGGGCACCCTGCCCAGCAAAACGTCGCATGGTTATGAATGAATTAGCGTGCATCGCTGGCTCCTTGGCGTGGCTGCACCAGCGGTTGATTGGCACTGTCGGTTCCTTGTTGCGGGGTGGGAGGAGGCTTGCTCTGAAAGCGCAGTGCCGGAGCTTGCGAGCTTTCAGTCTCTACCGAGCGCACCTCGCCCTGGCTGCGGCGGGCTTTGACCTGCTCCAGCACCGGGTTGGAGCAGCTGCCTTCGGCAAAATCACCGCGGTGCAGCTCGCCGTTTTTCAGGTCAATGAACAGGCTGTTGGCATCGCCCAGATTGCGGTTGCTGGTGGTGGTCAACACCGAGCCGCGTGGCAGGGTGCTGGGGTCTGCCGTAAGCACATGGCTGCGCGGCGTGATGCCGCAACGGCTGTACTTGCCTTCGCTGTCGGTGACCATGAACTGACCGTTTTCAAGGTATAGCCTAACCCCGGGAATGCCCAGTTCTTCAGCGTCCTGAATGTGGTTGTTGTTGCAATCCACAAACACCTTGCCCAGCAGGCAGGCGTCATCGGTAAAGACGCCACCGGTGACGACCACTTTGTGCTGGCCTTCGTTGGAATCTACCGTGCCAACCAAAGGCTGCAAGGTCACGGGATCCAGACAACCCGCTGCTGCGCCGCAACCATGCGCTTTGGCAATATTGATACCCGTGCCTTGCATGGCACCCACACCGACCCGCACGCGGTACTGCAGCGTGACAGTGGTATTGACCCCCAACGTTCCCAGATTGAAGCCCAACACCGGCCCCAGATTACCTGCAGGATCGGTTGCTGAAATCCACGAACCAGCGCCAAGTTGGGTTTTGACCGTGCCCTTGATCAGGGTAAATCCGGCGGGTAAGCGGTCGCGCAGGGTCACCTGCGGCAAAGCTTCACCCGCCACATTGCGAACACTAAGGGTGTAGACCACGGTATCCCCAATTTCTGCTATGCGCCTGTCGCCTGTCTTGGTCAATACCAACTTTGACAGGGTTCCGGGATCAAGCGGAATATGGTTATGGACAATTCCAGCCACTGTGTTACCCGCTGTCACGCTGAGAAAATACCTTGTGTCCAACCCGACACCTGCGGTGGGTGCCAAGGCTTGCGGTTGAACCAGATACACCGTAGCAGCGCCACCGGGGGGTGACAAGGTGCCGGTATCAGGCGGAATAATGCCCGAGACAAACCGGTGTGTGGCAGGCGGCGTCACCGTCAAAGTGAATGTGCAAGAAGCTGGTGCACCTGCGCCGGGCACAAACAGGTACTGGTAAAAGCCGTCAGCGCCTACGGTCATGGAGATGTTGCCGCCAGCGATGGTGTAGCCCCCGGCGCCCGCCCCCACAATGGCCGTGGCGGGATCCCATCCGGTGCAAAGGCCAGCGGGTGCCAACGTCACCACAGAACCAGGCACCGGCAAGCGCGTGACCGAGTCATACACCACGCCACTTGGGTCCACCGGCAAACTCTGCTCGGCCAAATTGGCGCCCGGCTGCAACACCACGCTCAATTGGCTGTTGGGCGCGCGGACCACACAGGAACTTGCTGTACCAGATGTCACAGCAGCCGCCTCGTCACACGGCGCGGGTGAATTGGGCACTTGCTCTCCATTCACAGGATAGCCCCAGGTCACGTTCGACAAGGGTTCGCGAAAGCGCACCGACAAAGCCACTTTAGCCGGTAACTTGTCGATCAGGTAGCTGCCGTTGGTGCCGGTCACGGCGCTGCCAATGACCGTGTTGGTGGCATCAACAACCTCAACTGTCCAGCCCGGAAGTCGACGATCTCCAGCCTCCAGCACGCGGGTTTGCGGTCCCACGTCGTACCACACGGTACCCGACAGGGAGGCCGACAAAATGACGGTGGTCGGGTCGCGGCAAATGTTTTGCGTGATGTTGCTGTCGCAGTCCGGCAGGCTGGTAGGTGGGCCTGATTTTTCACCTGCTGTGGGTTTCTTCAACTCAGGTTCACCACCCCCTTCAACATACACAATGTTGTAAACCGGCTGCGGCACGGCGGCCACTGCGGCTGGCACATTCACCTGAACCGTGATGACATCGGCGCTGGTAACACCCGCGGCAATGGATGTGCTGCTGGTGCAAGCCACAGAGCTTGCGCCAACAGAACCGGTGCACACCCAACCGGCGCCCGTAGGCACAGCGGCCAGCGTCATGCCGGGTGGCAGGTTATCAGTCACGGTGTAGGCTCCGCTGCTGGCTTGCAGACCTGCATTGCGCACGCGCAAGATGTAAGTGCCCACGTTGTCAGTTGAAAACGTGGTTGGCGTGTGGGTTTTGGAAACATGCAGATCAATGCCCACCCGCTCACCAAAATTGTTGTTAGCAGAACCGGTGTTGGGCAAAGTGGTCACCGTGATGGCATTGATCGTGGCAGCTGTCAGTGCCGCATTGGTGCCAGGGTTGACCGCGCCTTCTTCAAACCCCGCCGGTTGGGTTTCACACACGGTGTAGATCAGTCCTGCCGACAGGTTGGCGAAGCTGTAGGCCCCAGTGCCTGGGGTGCTGATGGCAATACCCAACACAGAACCGGTGCAGGTGCTACCGGCATACAGGGTCAGGGTGGCGCCACCAATCCGGTCGTCCGTCGGCGTGGCATCTATCAAATTGTTTTCGTTGATGTCCAGATACACCACACCCGAAATGCTGGTGACGGGCAGCTCGGCAAAGTTATTGGCCGGGCTTTGCGCACCAGCGGCCAATGTGATGGCACTGATGGTATTCACGCCAACCGCACCAGCCGAACCAGGGGTTCCGCCACCCGTGATAATGCCTGCGGTGTTGATGCCGTCGTTATATGTGCCCAAGCCCGCGGGAATGGCGCTTTCGGTGACGGTGTAGCTCCCAGGAAACAGGTCATCGAGGCTGTAGCTGCCGTCCGCTGCGGTGTAAACCGTGACCGTGCTGAAGGCTGGCCCGGCGCTGGTGGTACCACTCACAGCAATCGGCACACCGGCACTGGCTGTGGCGCTGCCCAGAGCGGGTTCACCTGCGTCTTTAATGCCGTTGTTGTTGTTCGCACCGCCAGCGGAGGTGTAGTCGACATACACGTAACCACTGACACTGCCCAGCACTTCGGGGAAGTTGTTGTTGGGTGAGCCTACTGGCAACAGGTTCACCACATTGATCTGGTTGGCAGCGGTCGTTGTATTGCTGGTTCCGGGTACGGGCGTGCGATCACCGTAGCCCACCGGCTGGGTTTCGCAGATGACGTAATTGGTATTGGCCGTGACGGTTGCAAACACATAGTTGCCGGATGCGTCGGTGTTGGCGGTTTGAAGGGCCGTACCTGGTGACGTGCATACCGTACCTGCTGCGTACAAACCCACACTGACCGTGGCGATGCCTGGCTCTGTCCCGTTTTGTGCGCCACTGCGATCACGATCCAGGAACACCTTGCCAGAGATGCCGGCAACCAGACTTTCGCCAAAGTTGTAGTTGATGCCGTCAATACCGGACGACAAATCGATGCCGATGATCTGGTCGGTATTGACCACAGGGGTGTTTGCCGCTGCCGTGCCAGTTGCAACGGCGTTGACAGTTCCCACATTCACCGCCGTGGGTCGATTGGCAAGGCCCGCTGGCGTCGTGGGCAGCGGCTCTTCAAGAACGTAAATGAGCAGTGGGTCGAGGCCCAGGGTGTTGAAGTTGAAGCTGTAAGTCCCATTAGCCGCAGTGGTGGTGGTCGCGACAAAATTAGTCAGGTCGGCCGCGTTGCGCAGCACCACCGTAGCACCAGAGATGTTGGTGTCGGTGCCGGAGTTATAGGCGTCGTTATTGTTCACATCCACGTACACCACACCCGACAGGATGGGTCGGCGCACTTCGGGGAAGTTGTAGTTGGTCCCGGTCTGGTTCAGTGCAATTTTGATACCGGTATAAGTGGTGTTAGCAGCCAAATCAGGGCGCGCATAGGTGCCGAGCGCACCGATGGTCCCCGTACCTGCAATCGTTGGCGCGTTCACGCCCGTGGTAGGCGGATCGATCGGCCCGTTGACGTAGGCGACGGGCTGGACCTCTGTAATCGTGTAGCCATTCGCATCGGGCGGCGCAATGTTCGAGAACGTGTAGGTGCCGCCTGCGGGTGTCGTCTGCAGCAGGTAGCCGGTACCACCACCGAGCACATTGCCCAGGAAATCGGTGCCTGACAAACGAATGGCCACCGACGCGATGCGCGGCTCGGTGCCTGCCGCCTGCGCTACGCCGCCATTGCTGGCGCTGCGGTCACGGTCCTCAAACACCAGGCCCGAGATCGACACATTAGCGACCTGCGTCTGTGCAGTTGCCGAGTTATTGCCGGGAACGCTATCGATAGAAAGATCGTTGCCACCACTGTCCTTGCCTGGTGACACGGTGGCGGTGTTTTGCCGGTTGGACAAATAGGGGCCCGTGAAGAAACCATATTTGGGCTTCGCCCACAAAGTCAGGGTGTAGTTAGGCGTGGCATCACCGGGGAACGTGCCGTCAATCACACAGGTGACCGTTTGCACTTGGCCTGCGGAGGTGATGGATGTCGGCGAAGCCGTACACGCCACGCCAGTCACTGTGCCAGCACCAGTGCCCGAAGGCGTGACGGTCGGCGTAGTGTCGATCGTCGTGGTCGCGTCCACACGCACCGATCCGGTAACCCACTCAAAGTTGGCGGGCAGCACGTCAACCACGCGGATTTGCGTGGTGGCTTGTGGGCCGTTGTTCTTGATTGCCATGTCGTAGCGCGCGGGCTGTTCCACGGCTATCGGGTCGGTCGTGATGCGGGTCTTGGTGATTGCCAGATCGGTTTTGGGGAAGATGATGTCGCTCACTGAGGCGATGTTGTTGCCTGCTGTGGCAACAACAAAAGTGCACTGCCCGGCGGTTTCATAGGTCAGTGTTTCATCGGCACAGGCGGCTGCGGCATTGGGCGTGGTGTATTTAGCGCTGAGCGAGTTGGTCAACGTAAAAGCCAGCTCAAAATTCACCTCTTTGTTAGCATCCAAAAAGCTGTTGACAGCTGTGGTGTCAAGCTTGCACTCGATGTCACCTGCCGCACCAGGCGCCGTGGTATCCGGCGTGGGTACAGCGGGCGTTCCTGCTACCAGCGCACAAGTCACGCTGGCAGCTTTGGTCGTATCCAGGGAATATCCTGATTCCGCTCCAGCCACGTTGATGCTGGACACCGCAAAGCTGGCAACCGTGACGCCGGCAGGCAAATTCAGCCGATCCACCGTCTTGACGCCTTCGGCGCGGGAAGGGCCGACGTTTTGCACGCGCAAGCGGTAGCGCAACACATCACCAAACAAGAAGTTGGTTTGTCCACC